>JAKAAK010000244.1 GCA_021797025.1 Thermoplasmata archaeon | reverse complement strand
TAACGGTGCGGTTTACTTCGCAGGTGCACTAACAGGTGGTTATCTACTCTCACTTTTCATAGATTTTTTTCCACTCAAGCTCGCCCTCACCTTTTCATATCTGATTGTATTTTCCGGTAGATTCATCTCTTCATTCCTCTTCCGTGGACTCAAAGAAGTACCGGGTGGAGGGAGGAGCAACAGCGTCCTGAGTGTTCTCTTCAAACCACGGCAGCCTGGTTCTCCTTCCGGTGCACCGATCAATCCCAGATGAGATTATATGCGATTAAGTATTTATAATATTATAGAATATATAGAACATATGGTTAAAAATCTCGAGATAAGCCTTGACAGAAATTCGGATGAAACAATATACAGGCAGCTGTATAATCAAATAGTTCTGAATATTATATCTGGAAATCTTGAAAAGGGAGATACACTACCCTCATCAAGGATTATGGCTGGAACCCTGGGAATCAATTTTCATACAGTAAACCAGGCATACCAGCGCTTAAGGGAGAATGGAATTATAGTCATAGGAAAGAATAAAAAGTACATAATAGCAGACCGGCAGCATCCCGGTTCAGAGAGTAAGTTAATTGAAAAGGAAACCGAGATAGTAAATGAAGCCCTGGCAATGGGATACTCCGAAAATGATATAATAGAGACGGTGAAAAAAATAATTGCAAACAAATCCTGAATTTATAAATTTGTTATCTTTTAATCATATAATAAACATTTTTCTTTTTTCCGAGATCGTAGATTATTTTCCCGGAATTTTCTGATATGTCTTCATGGCCCTCACGACCTATAAAGCCGCTGCGTTTTGCCTTCCAGTACATATCATAGGTCTCCAGCAAATGCTTTGGAAAGGCTGCCATGCTCTTTAGATAATCCGGCATCATATCAATAATAAATTTCGTGCCAGTATCTATCAGCTTTTGCTTTTTTCCGGAAAGCTGCAGACCAAGGAGCTTGCCGCGCATGAACTTATAAATATAAAATGAGTATGATGCATAGAACTGCACTATCTGATCCAGAACAGGGCCCACACGGGTTTTCATAACAGGTGTGAGAACGTCATACCTATCCCAGTCCAGCGTGAATAAGGATTTGCTGTCCAGTGCTTCATCAAATATCCTTGTTCCGGGCAGCGGTGTATAAATTGAGAATTGGAGTGCGTCGGCTCCTGCCCTGGCCAGTTCCCGGGAGAATTTAACGGTGGTTCTCAGGTCTCTGTACCTCTCATATGGTGCACCCACCATCATCCCAACAATTACAATGATTCCGTTTGAGGATAGAACTTTTACGGCGCTTACTGACTGGGGAGTGAATTCTCCCTTATGCATCTTTTTGAGGATTTCCGGGCTTCCGGACTCGACACCCAGGAACGATATACTCATTCCAGCTTTTGCTGCCTTCTCAATCAGATCCGGATGCCTTGATGTTACGTCGACCCTCATCTGAACTATCCAGGATGTGTTCAGATTTTTTTCTATGATCATGTCAAAGAGTTCGTTTCTGTGTTTTACATTTGGTTCAACTATGAATATATCATCGGTGAAGAATATCCAGTTATATCCTGCATCACGGGCACGCTCCATTTCCTGCACAATCCTTTCATTTGATTTGTTTCTCCATGTGTTCCCCCATGTAGGTGTGACAGAACAGAAATCGCAGCCATAGGGGCATCCCCTGGATGTTTCCAGGCACATAACACGATCATCGCTGCCGAAAACCTTGAAGGTGTACTTTGAAGGATCGAGGAGTTCCAGTGGCGGAAATGGAAGAGTATCAAGATCAGAAATAAGTTTTCTCGGCTTTGTTCTCTTTATGCCGGACTCCGATCTGTAAACTATTCCTTTCACACAATCAAACCCGCTTCCGTCAATAATTGAATTTGCAATATCATATATTGTTTCATCACCTTCCCCCAGGACGGATATGTCGAAGCCCGCATTTATGAGTTCCTCCGGTAGGAATGTTGCATGGTGCCCTCCCGCTACAAGGATTGTATCAGGTTTCAATTTTTTAATGCCTCTGGCAATATATCCTGCATTATTGTGTGCTGCAGTTGCGTGAAGGGTAATTCCCACAAGGTCAGGATCAAACCCCACGGCCATCCTGATTGCTTCATCAAGGGAAATACTGTCTGCCTCCATATCAATTATTTTTACCTGGCTATCCTCGATCCTCTTAATTTCACCAGCAAGAGCCAGTAGCCCGAGCGGAGCAGGCAAAAAACCCCACTTACTCAGATAGGCAGACCCTGTACGGTTGCTGGGCCTTATAAACACAGCCCTGAATGCCATATAATAATATTATATAGTGTTATAAATCCTTTATTATTCTATATTTATTACAAAAACTATTTCTCTTATTTTTCATGAAAGCAAAAGCATTATAATGCCGCGTATAATGGTTCTTTTATGATAACATATGTCAGTGAGGATGATGTAAAATCAAATTTGAACATGAAAGAGTGCATTGAGGAATTGAGAAGGGCATTTGCATCATACGGTAAAGGTATTTCTGACACGCATCCCCGGGACCGCATAATTGTAGATAAAAATATTTTAAACACCATGCCAGGTTATTATGCTGATAGACACCTCGCGGGACTAAAAACCTACTATTCAGGACCAAAGGGTATCCACTTTGCAGTTATAATATTCAATACAGAACGGCCTGAGGATCTTTATATAATTGAGGCCAACGCACTGGGACAGATACGTACCGGAGCTTTAACAGCCATGGTTACATCTGAACTTGTAAAGAAAAAATCTATAAATTTCACACTGATAGGTTCCGGATTCCAGGCACAGTCACAGTTTCTTGCCATGAAGGAAATGTTCGATTTTGAAAATGCCTTTGTGTATTCCAGGAATCTTGAACATTCCAGAGAATTTGCGGATAAATTCGGAATCCAGCAGGCAAAGAGCCTTGATGTTCTCCGTGAATCTGATGTTATTACTACAATAACAAACAGCAATACACCGATATTCAACTACTCACAGTTACCCAGTGAATACCACATCAATCT
>JAKAAK010000054.1 GCA_021797025.1 Thermoplasmata archaeon | reverse complement strand
CTTTATTCCGGGATTCTCCTCTAAATACTGGTCATGCTCTATCCTCATAAGTGTTTCCAGCTGCTTTTTAACTGTCTGTTCTATTATATCTTCTATATTCGATATGTTTATATTGTCATATTCCATAGTTTATTACCTCCTTGCTTCAAAAGAGGTATTTCTCCCTGTTATTTAATGATCATTTCATTAGTAACAGGGGGTTTATATTTACACATAATATTGTACACAACCATTTACCACGTGCATACAGTAAAGCATATAATATGTCATTTGAGGGTTCCATTATATAGTAATATGTTTATCCAATTAACATTTTATTATCTTTATGCCAGCGCAAAATATCGAAAAGATAGATTAAATGCTTCACTAACCATTAAAGAGGCCCAACTTCGAAATAATAAAATTTAGAGAAAGTCTCTTTCCATCAGATTAAAAATTAACCTCCTCCACATCTTTTTATCCATAAGCATATAAAGAGCAAGTGCGACAGCAGCCACAGAAAAACCTATGAGAAAATATATGGAAAAAATAGAAATAGCAACAGGGATGATTACTATAAAAACGCTGATTCCATACAAGAATTGCTTGGCATTTCTTCTAGGTGTCATAAATTCTGGATCCTTTATTTGTATTATTCCGATTATAAATGAAAGGTATATAAAGAAAATTAATACCGCAGGTATTATAATCAGTTCTACAATAGATACACTATAAAATGGAAATCTATATATTATAGATAGGGCAATAAATATTATTGATGATGGAACAATTAAAACATATGCCTGCATGACCTTACCAATTATGAGATTTTTTATATAAATTGCTGGATCGATAGCCGTAAAGGAAAGCCATCCACGTTCCATTGATAGTGCACCCTGGCTCATGAACATAGGAATAAATGATGATGCATATATAGCAAAAAGGATCTTTATAATAAGTAAACTTATGCCATTTTTAGCCTCCATTACTATTATTACTGTCATGACAACTGCAATTATAATTCCTATAAGTGCTATGTATTTTATTTTAGAACTTCTGGCATTGAGGGAAGAACCGGAAGTTTTTGAAATAAAGGAAAGAAAACCGAAATTATTTTTTATAATAGCTTTCTCAGGAGTAAGTCCAATAAATGAAATATTATTCTTTTCATTTGCATCGCTTTTTCTGGACTTTCTACTGCCTATAACATTAGTTATTCCAACATCCGCCTTCATTAAAACACCAGAAGCCAGAATGGTGAGAACTATTGTGGAACCTATTGCAATCAATGTTCCTGTAAGTATATGCCCGAAGAGAAATGCGGCTGGAGAATATGGAGTAATGAGGGCAGAAACAAAGAACAGTGCAATAAGTACGCTCAGCACCAGTTTGACAGCACTTCCAAATCTGGTCATTACTATGACAAACGAAGTGACAAGAATACTCACTGCAAATAAATCAAGGATCATTAACGGTTTATCGGGACTGGAAGCTATTATTCCGGAACCTATAAGAAAGGACATCAATAAAAATAATAATCCCTGATACAGATATGCAGATACATAGAGAACAGAGGCAAAATCTCTTCTTTTTATAGAAGAAACGAAAAGGAAATTCATATCAGATTTCATTACAGGGACTGTGCCTGTAAATCCGAAACCTACTATAAAGAAGGATACCAGAATGAGATACGCATACTGGTAGTAAGGATCAAGGGAGCTCCTGTACAGGGATATTAAAAGGATAGAGTATACCAGCAATAAACCTATTGTAATTAGATAAGCCTTCGTGTATCTTGTAGATATTATCAGCTTTAAAATTTTAGAAAACATCGATCATCAGCTTTTCCACAACGTCCTCTATGCTTTCGTCCCCGGTAACCATACCCTTTAGCTGATCCATTGTTCCGGTCCATGTTATCTTTCCCCTATTTATAATTATGATATTCTGGGAAAGCCTTTCTGCAATTTCCATTATATGTGTTGACACAAGTATGGTTGCATTGAGTTTCTCCAGCATGGTTATAACCTTTTTCTGGGTTGGAATATCAAGATAATTCAGGGGCTCGTCCAGTAGAACAATTTTGGGATTATGTATAATTGCCAATGCAACAGAAACCTTCTGCCTGTTTCCACGTGATAAAGTCATGACCCTATTGTTGACATATTCCCTCAAATCAAGCCCGTTAATAAGATCTTCAATTCTGTTGGAAAGATCAGGGACTTCCCTGATAGCTCCTATATACTCAAGATTTGAAAGGACAGTGAGATTCGGGTAAGGATAGGCATCCTCCGGTAGATATCCAAGAAATTTTTTCGCATCAACTGTTACAGGATCGAGTCCACCGATTTTTGCGGATCCAGAATCCGGTTTCAGTAGACCTGCAAGTATTTTGAGGGTTGTAGATTTACCGGCGCCGTTGGGACCAAGAAGAGAATATTTTTCTCCGCATTTAATTTTGAATGTGATATCATTCAGGGCAACAAAATTTTTATAGCTTTTTACTACATTAGAAGCTTCAATACAGCCGTTCTGATCCTCCATCATAATTGGAGTTATCGGAAGAATTCATATAAAACTTATCATAGTGCTACTAAAATACCCCGTATTTCTTGCATTAACATAGTTTTATAATGTCTATAGATTTAAGCGATAGACCTATTTTTCTGTAATGTACAAGCCGCTGAAAGATATGGATATTTTTCAGATATTGCATCAAGGATCATGAATTTAATTTTAACAACCGCCTCGTGGACACCTATCCTTCCAGCCATTGTTTCAAGTGCAGTATCGTACTGTGTAAGATTATGCCGGATATAATTTACCTCAATTCTCTCAAGAAATGTTTTATCAGATTTTTGAGTAGCATAGTCAAAAGAAAAATTATTTCTTTCCATCCCAATCATTTCATGGAAATCGTTATAACTTCTTATGGCATTTTTCAGCAAACTCTCCTCTGGAATCACTTTTATTCTGAATGTCATATGGTCAATCTGTTCCAGTAATTCCTGTTTTTTCAGGTTCGCAACATTTTTCATGGTTTTAGACCTACTCTCTGCCTTCAATTTTTGGGCAATAAAACTTTCCTCTGATTCAGCAGCCAGAACTCTTGCCATAGCATAAAGTTTCATGGGCGGCGCTGATCTGTACATAGGATTGTCCTTTTCTGCATCTGCATCTCCTAGGAATTTTTTAATCATGCTTTCTGTCCATCCTCTCTGTTTCAGCATTGATTTGTTAATATATTGAATTTCCTGCTTGTTGACGCCTTTTTTCAGTTTTATCCCTCTTTAACCTGACTTATTTATAGATATCCTGAATATTAATAGTTTTCTCTGCTTATTTAAGTACAGAAAATTTTCAAGTAGGTTATTTAATTCATATCCCTACTTTTATTTATTATACTCATTGCAGAAATAAACTGTTATCCTTATTTTCTATACTATATTCCAATGCTTTATAGTCCTTATATTGAGACCTGAACAAAAGGTACTGGTTTTCATTGCCATAAAATACTAAGTAATTCATTATATCTAACTACAATGTGGGTTTACACTGACCTTGAATTGTGATTATACTGACGCCAATTATTTAAGGAGTTTTAAAAATTCATCCATTGATATGTTGGCCTGTTTTAATATTGCCTTTAATAAACCCTTCCCTATTTCATCATGCATGGGGACAGTTATCCTCTTATTTTGTTCATTAATCAAAATTACATGGCTGCCGGTTTGATGATCAAAACTGTAACCTATTTTAGACAATGCCTTTATAACATCGCGGCCTGATAATACAGGAATCCTAGGCATTTACAGTTATCTCCTCTGCATTGTCCCTTGGTATCTTTTCATTATGTTTTTTCAATGATTCAATATATGCTGTAATAGCCTCTTTAATATTTATTAATGCCTCTTTTTTTGTTTTCCCCTGAGTAAAGCAGCCTGGAAGTGCGGGCACATTTACAAGGTAATACCCATCCACATCCTTTGTTATTATAACTGTGTATTTCATATATTACATGTATAACATGAAAACTATTTAATTTTTAGTGTCTTTATACTCCTTAGAATTCATTCAGATAATATTTATACAAAATTTACAGTGTTTATTTTTCAAGTTTCTTTAATAATATACATTACTTATTCCAGGATTCTCCTTTAAATACTGACCATTTCTATCTTCGTTATGTTCCCAGGCTTCTCTTGAACTGACCTTGCTATTATGTCTTTGACATTAAATATGTTTCTATTGTCATATTTCATGTTTTATTAGGTCCTGGTTTTAAAAGATTTATTTCTCAACGTTATTTAATTACAGTTTCATTGTTAAAACGGTGTTTATATTTCCACATAATATTTTATAAAACAGAATTTCTGGCAAAATAAATAATGCTAATGTCTAAAAATTTTCAAAACATTAATATTTTAAATGTCAATATTTAAAAATGGAAGAATTGATTTTTTTAAATGATGGATCGTATGAGCTGGATGCAGGAGCCTATTTCGGTATAGTGCCCAGGGCTATATGGTCAAAATATTTCAGGGATAGGGATAATAAAATAAGGATAACGACCAATGTGCCCATGTTGAATATAAATAATAAGCATATAATCCTGGATGCGGGAATAGGAAATAATTTCTCAGATAAATTCAATAAGATTTTCAATCCGGTAAAGGATCATGATATTGAAGAAACACTCCAGAATGATTATCATATCACCAGGGTGGACGATATTATAGTCTCTCATATGCATTTCGATCATTGCGGTCATGTATTTTCAAAGAATAGCCTTTTCAGAAAGTCAAAACTTATTGTACAGAAAAAAGAATTACATGCCTTCAGGCATCCAAATCAGTTTACCAGGGGAAGTTATATAAAAGACAGGATAATTCCTGAAATTTATGCACTGAACGGTTCCAAAAGGATAAATGCAAATGTTAGCACCATAATAACCGGTGGCCACAGTGAGGGGCATATGGTTACAGTGTTTAATATAAATTCAAAGAAGTATATGTACGGTGGAGACCTGTTTCCATCTGCATTTCACATAAAGCCATATTATATAACAGCCATAGATTCATATCCTCTTGATACACTCCGGATAAAAAACAAACTTCTGAAAAAGGCAATAAAAGAAAGTATTAGTATTATATTCAACCATGATATGGATAATGTCATTGCCAGAGTATATGGAACTCCGGAAAAACCTGAACTCGAATTTCATGATATCAAAAACTCATTATATTAATTAGTATAAAATTGAGTAATAAATTAGTAATTAATTATTCTGAATTTCATGAATCTGGGCTCTGGAAAAGTTCCTTATCATAATATTTTTATGTAAAGTTATGAACGTATAGAATATAACATTAATTTTAAATATAGATTATCATTCCTTAAATATGGAAAATATTGATACACAGACAATAGTCAATAAAGATGCTGTAAATTTAATAGCTGCTTCATATATTATGCTGGCTTTTACCTTTATACTGGTTTTCAATACAGTATAAACAGACTTTTCTATGCTTATTGGAGCCATAGGTCTTATTATATTTCTAACACAGGCCAAACACATAAAATCGGAAATACGAATGTTTGTTTATGCTGGAATTATAATATACATCACTGCATTTTTTATATCTGTTTTTTATGTATTAGTAACTGTCTCCACCGCTGCAAATGCCATAGTAAGCCATTCTCATGGAAATGAATTTTCTGGAGAATATTTTGTTAAATATTTCTATAACAATTATTTTATATTTTCTATAATATTACTGGTTATTTACACAATCACTTACATATTGATTTCTTATAAATTTTTCCTTAGAGGTAAATTTCTATTCATCGCAGGTATAGTAACTGCAGGAGTACTGGAATTAATATACACTATTATGAATTTTATCAATATGAAGGCAATTATAGGAAGCGAGAATATAAAGTACAGTGATATTGGAGCTCTTGAATCATCCATAAAATATGCGGGCAATTCCGGTTACCCGCTTATGATAAAGATAGCAGCAGTAATTCTATACGCAGGCTTGTTTATCTACCTGGGGATTTATATCAGTAAGCATCCAAACAATTATATTGAAAAGACTGAACCTCCAGAAATATGAAATACTTATAATAATAAATTCTGACTATATTAATAGTAATAGAGTTTTAAGCAAAAAGAAATTAATAGTTAAAATAATATAAGTATTTCACAAATCACTTATATTCTCCATTTTTTTGGGGAAATATTAAATATTTTTGACTTATATATTATACGTGTACAGGAAAATCAAGATAACCGTTGCTGTATTCTTTGTCATAATTATGATATTATCCACAATTTCAATTATGAATTACCAGAACGGCGGAAACGTCGATATTCAATACTTAAATGACCCGGGAAAAAAATACACATCAGGCTTGATTGCCGGTACACTCAATTTATTCCAGAATTCATCGATAAATGGAACTTATTCTAATTATGCACCTGTTAAAGAATCCCATGACGTGGCTTATAATAGCCTCAACGGATACATTTATCTGTCAGGCTACTCTCCAAATTTTATATATGTAGTTAACCCTGTGAATAATCGTATCATTAAATTCATCCCGGGTGTTTCATCTCCCAGGGACATTGTATACGATAAATTCAATCACAATATATACGTAGCCGATTATTCCTCAAACAGCGTATCCGTAATAAATACGCAGTCGAATCGGGTTGTTAAGAATATTTATGTGGGATATGATCCTGTTGCCCTATCCTATAGTAATACAAATAAAGAATTGTATGTTACCAGTAGTAGATGTAATTCTGCCCCATGGTACAGGGATGGGAATATAACTGTTATTAATACATTAACTGATAAAACAGTGCAAAGCATCGACGTTGGGCATTATCCTGACAATATGTATTTTGACAGAAATTTAGATTTACTCTTTGTTGCAAACCGTGGATCGTCCAATATAACCGTAATAAATACGACATTAAATAGGATAACGAAAAATATTATGTTGAAACCGGAAAGAGACCCACAGGGAATTATATTGAATAAAGAAACCGGTCTCTTAAATGTAATAACGGGATCTGGAAATATAGTTTATATTAATCCGGCAACATTTGAGATCACCGGGAATATAAATACTAAGGAGAAGGCTCAGTCAGAGGTTTTTGATGTCATAAATGATAATGCGTATCTATTTGATAACTCAGCTAATCAAATATCAGTTCTGCATGAAAGACGGCTGATAGAGAATATTACAGGTGTTATAAAACCTGTATCAGGTTTATTCATCAAAAAACTCGATGCTATATATGTAATCTCATCTGCTTCCACCTATATTTATGTTTTAAATGCAACAAATTCTAATATTTACAATAAGATTCTGGTGCGGGATCATCCTGAACACATGGCATACGATTCCCTCAACGGAAATATCTATATAACAAACCGGTGCGCAAACAATGTACTGATTATGAATAAAGATGAAAAAATAATAGGTACAATAAAAGTGGGTAAAAACCCTGATGGAATTGCCTTTGATAGTTACAATAATCGTTTATACGTTGCCAATACTGATTCCGGTGATATATCCGTAATAAACGCCTTAAATAATGGGGTCGTAAATAACATATCAATGCCCTCTGATCCAACAAAAATCCTGTTAAACCCTGCCGGTAACAATCTTTATATTGCGAGCTATTGTTCAAAAAATATAACATTAATAGATACCAGAGATAATAAAATAACAGGTATAACATCCCTGAATGGAAATATTCGGGGATTTACTCTGGATACAGAAAACAATAATGTATATGTGGTCACCACCTGTTATAATAATAGTTTATACGTTATGAATTCTAATATTACAATTATAAATAGAGCGGGTAATTATAGCCATAATCCAGCCTGCATACTTTATGATATTGAGGATAATATGATTTATACAACAAATATTAATAATGGAACAATGTGCGTTTTTGATCCGGGTACAAACAAATTCATATCATCCTTTGTTTATTCAACATACTGTGGTTCACAGATAATACTTGATACCTATAATCATTTTCTCTACGTCCTCTCCGGGAATAACATAGTTTCGGTGAATACTTCATCAGAACACTTCATGAAATGCATTGAAACAGGTTCACGTGGTACATCATCCCTGTATATCAGCTCTACGAATTCCATATACATTGCCAGTTCCGGTTCAGGCACAATCCAGAACCTTAACACTGTGTGTTACAACGTTACCATTGTTTTCCATAATTTTAATGCAAAAATGCCACATTACCTGACCTTTGATGATAAAAGCTTCCCACACTCATTTAGCAGGGAATGTGTCGTGGCGGTGAATAACGGTACTTACAGGTATGATGTTGATACCGCATATCATAGAAATGTTAAATATCCTGTAGGTACTGTAAAAATATCAGGAGATAATGTTATCATAAATATAGAATACAGGAACTGGTATAACATGAACGTTTTCCTGACAGAACTTATTTTTATATCCGCTGGGTTTATAATGGGTACCTTATATGTATATTATTATGTCAAACATAGATATAAAAACAATTAAAAATTTTTATCGGGTCTCAGAATAATCCGGGAACCGGAATTAAAGCTTATAATGTACGTATAAAAATAGACATATCCTACAGTAGAAACTATTATAATATTCTATAATATATAGAACATAAAAAGGTGCTTGATTAAATGTCACTAAATACGTTTGCCGAGATTGAAATATTCGTATCGCTTGTGGTAGGCTTTTTCTTAGCTTTTGTGCCATATATGACCGAAAAATCCATAAATTTCGGGGTAAGGACTCCATTGGATAAAATTAATTCTGGTAGTATCAGGAACGCTAAGCATGTATATGCAGCATCAGTAGTAATAATTACACTTGCAATGATCTCTCTGGATGTTGCCCTGAATGGCATTACTGCTTTTACAGTAGCCATGTTACCGATTATTCTTATTCTGGGATTTTCTGTATACTTTGCTGAACATTACAGATTGCTGAAAATAAAGAAGCAGGAAAACTGGTTTGAGGGCAGTAAGGAAGTTGTAACTGGCCAGTTTGTAATCGCTTCGGGAAGTAACTTTCCATTTATATATGCACTGCCGGGAATTCTCATAATTCTGATAATCTTCGCTATCGGCATATTCTATTACCCACATATACCATCAGTATTTCCAACACATTTCGGTGCCAACGGTTTGCCAAACGCTTACTCCAGCAAAACAGTACTGTCTGTATTCCTTGTTCCAGTAATCGGTGCGATCACCACTGTATTTATTATTATCCTTGCCTATGCAATCAGCAGGACTTCTATAAGGGAGGATACAGCAGTTAAACATGCAGGCGAAAGAACAAATATCTTCAGGCACAGAATGGTCATTTTGATTTCGATAATACCTGTATTTATGAATATTACATTTGGCCTTTCCAGTTTTGAAGAATGGGGATTAATTCATAATTTAAACATAGCTA
Source organism: Thermoplasmata archaeon (assembly GCA_021797025.1). The sequence continues at coordinate 5,209 of JAKAAK010000054.1, read as the reverse complement.
TACTTATAGCACCTGTTATGGCAATGGCGGTAGCCGTAATGATTATATCTTTTACTACCGGACAGGGAGGCAGCAATGTCAGAATCAGGGGCAGTGTACCATCTGAGGAAAATAAACAGTCTGTAAGGGATACATCTGACGATGATAAATACTGGAAGGGCGGGGTAATATATGTAAATAGAAACGATGGCAGGATTCTTGTTCCTAAAAGGTTCGGTGTAGGATTTACATTCAACATGGGGCATCCGGTAGGAATAGCCATAATGGCAGCGCTAATAGCTATTCCAGTAATTATATTAACTTTAGTTTTTGTTGTGCACTGAAAATAAATTCATAATTTAATTTTTTATTCTTATAATGCTATTAGAAGTGCACCGGCAACAGACAGAAGAACTCCTATATACTGTTTTGAACTCAACTTCTCCTTGAAGAGAAATTTACCTGAAAGTGCCAGGGTTGCCGGAAGCATTGCAACCAGGGCACCAGCCAGCACGAGTGCACCCTGGGATATGGATAAAGCGTAGAATACGTTTCCCGATCCGTCCAGTATTCCAGCGACAACAGCAAGCATCAGTGTAAAGGACAGTTTAGCCTTATAATTAGGAGTGGTTACAGATGTTATATGCCTCTGCTTCATGCGCCTGTACATGAAAAGTGTCTCAAAGGCAATGAAGGTCATTATGAATCCGGATGTCCTTGCTATGAGCAATGGCATTACAGATGAATGCAGTGATAATATGGCAAAGGAGAGGGGCATGTAATATATTCCCCATATTATATTGGCGAGTGCTGCAAGCATGAGGTATCTGTTGATTTTAAATCCATTTTTGATTGTAACCATCATAGAACCTATCAGTATCAGTATAACAGCAGGGAGTATCAGGGATGATACTGTTTCCTTGAGGACTAAAAGGCTGAATGATATTACAATTATTTGCTGCATATTTATGGTTACGCCGGCACTTCCCAGGTTTTCTCCTTTAAGGGATTTATAAAATAGTATATACCCCAGGCTGAGGAATATCCCTGAGGTTACACCTAAAAATAATGTAGTTTCTGCAATATCCAGATGCGGTGTCATGAATATTGATAGGGTCATCGGTACTATTCCGGCACCTATTACAATTAATGCAATATTATCACTCTCCATTTTTCCTGTTAGGCTTTTAATTAATGTATTGGACGCAGTCCAGATGATCAGTACAAAGGCCGGTATGAGTATCTCCAGCATATATATCTGCGGGATTAGTGCTGTTACAGATATATAGATATCCAGAAAATGCAATGTTTAATTACTCCTGAGCATGTGTTTTACTGGTTATCTGTTACTATTTTTTAACCCATTCTGTTGCTAAAAAAATTAAAATTTATATTTATCTATTTAAATATGTGTATTCATAGGTTTTACAAAATTTCAGAAATGTTTCTGTAGCATGTGTATGAATCATTGAGTGTACTGAATATTTTAATTTAAAATAGAAATATTAATAAGACTGTGCTGTATAAGAAATATTAAAGGTTAATGAATCAGAAATTTCCACTAATATTTGTGATCTGATTTCCCAGCGTTTTTGAATTCTTATTATTTATTATTTCCATGCATAATTCTTTTGCCTCATCTTTCTTTCCGGTCTTTTCCAGAAAATATGCCCTGTAAAGTGGTGAAACAAGGCGATAAAACAGTATTCTTTTGAATGCTCTCGAAGAGAAATCTTTGCTAAAATTTGACAGCATATTAGGCAGGTATTTCAGGGAGAAACCTTCAAGAATAGCAGCTATGTCTAATGCCCTGTCTCCGTAAGATGCATCTGACCAGTCTATAACTCCATTAACTCTGCTGTGTTTTCTATTTAAGATAACATTTCCTCTGGAAAGATCTCCGTGTATCAATGATATATCTTTATCGTTTAGTTCTAACATAGATATATCAAAGAGATCCAAAATTTCCTGGAAATATTCTATTCCGGTATATAATTCCAGTGTACTCCTAAAAGAATTGATCAAAGATTTTTCATATTCTATCCAGGTATTGCTGTTATATACCGGAATTAAAGTACCATTAAGTAAATCACTTCTGAATGTCCCCATGTAATTCAGTAGGGACATAAAATCATCCAGTACTGACCTACCCAGGGATTTTGCATTATCCAGTGTATCGCCCCTAATAATTTTATATCCTGCGAAATACGGCTCTTCCATATGAATAAATTTGTATTCAGGCAGTTTAACCGGAGCACCTTTCAGTAGGGATAATAATTTCAATTCTGATGCGAGCTTTTTGATTCCAGCACCCGTCCTGGGAAATCTAAATACTGTATCATCGTTTACAATGATTATTCGATTCATCCAGCCTGTATCTATCCTGTAATATTTTTTTATAATAATATCGGGGAAGTTTTTTGAAATCTCAAAGATAAAGTTAATGGCGTTTTCCACAATATCCTGTAACAGTGTATCAAATAAATCTTTATGCTGCAGTATCGAAATTCCATAAAATAAAATTTTAAGGGCCAGTAGCCAAAACAAATATATAAACAATGCAATTATCTTTATAATGAATTATCTCTATTATAATAATACAAAGTCCTTTTTAGATGATTATGAGAATTTTGATTTCTCGGAAATGCTATCAAAAAATTATCGTGAATTATACGGTGTAGAACCGGGAATTTTCATTCGTAACTCCTGGAAAGGCTCTATTGATTACCTTCATAAAATTATAAATCAACTGGATAAAAAGGGAATAGTGCTGGAATATATAATCCCGGCCGGTGGTGAAAGAGCAGATGCCATACTTATCGGCAAATCTACAGACCCAAACCTGACTATAATTGAAATGAAGGGATGGAGGAAAATGGTAAATACTGCCAGTGATTATTTTGTAGATGCTGATGGAAAGAAAGAAGTGAATCCGGTCTACCAGGTTATGAATTATGAGGGGAAAATCAGATACGGTGTTGAGAACATAAATAATTTTTCTATCGATTCACTGGTAATCCTGTATAATATTAATAATCAGAACAGGTACTCTGAAAAGGTATACTTCAGGAATAACGAAAACTGCCTTATCGATAAACTCAGAAAGAATCTCGATCCGGGATTCGATGAGAAATCGGCCTCCTTATTCCTGAGTGGAAAGTATGTGCAGAACAAGAGCCTGTTCGATGCGGTTAAATCATATTTTAACGATATAAAAAATGGTGCGATGAAAGCCCTGGCATCTGAAGGATACGGCCTCTACAATGAACAGCTTATTCCCTACGAGGAAATTATTGATGATCTAAGGAATGATGTTTCAGGTAATTATGTGATACACGGAGGTCCGGGTTCTGGAAAAACATTAATGGCTATAAATCTCCTCTTGAGATCGCTGGCACTGGAGAAACAATCCGTCCTTGCCTACAGGAATAACAGGATGGTAGAATCCCTGAGAAAAATGCTTGATGGTATAAATCCCGGGCTTTCTACCCTGATAAAATATTATTCAACAGGAAGGCCCGGTAATCCAGGAGTTGCAGACAATGATTTTCCAGTAAAGTATAAAATCGCCATATTTGATGAGGCACAGAGAATGACCATTGACAATATAATCAATGCCGGTAATGTTGCTGATATATCTGTATTCTTTTATGATGATTCACAGATTCTGGGAAAGAGGGAGCAGGGCACAGCTCAAAACTTTACAAAATACCTGAATAGTCCAGTAGAAATAAGCCTCAAAGGGCTATACCGTAATGGAAACGAATATGGAAACTTTGTGAACGAACTCCTGGCAGGGAAATCCCCAGAATTCCATATGTATTATGATTTTAGACCTTTCTGCAATATTGATGATATGCTGGAAGAGTTGAGAAGAAGAATAGCAGAGGGTAAAAAATCAGCACTGGTAGCCTCATTTACAGAAGCAAGGGGAGACCTACAGAATCCGGGATCTCCTGACAATCTGCGTATCGGTTATCCTCTGAGGTCGGGCCTTGACATATACAAAAATACAGATACCAGAATCCGTTGGCTCATGAATCCGAAGAAAGATTATGCCCCGTTCTGGGTTGGCGGGAATTCAAACAGGCTAGATAGCTGTGCATCTGTTTATGGTGCCCAGGGATTCGAGGCAGATTATACCGGTGTTATCTGGGGGCGGGACCTCGTCTGGCGTGGCAATAAATGGATTCTTGGAGATAACTGTGAGGATTTTGAGATCAAGAAATCTTTCTATAAGGGTAAGGATGGAGATATGAATTCCTACAATACAGCTATAAATCTTCTGGTTAACAGATATAGAATACTGCTAACGAGGGGCATTCATGGAACATACGTATTCTGCGAGGACGAGGAAACGGGAAAATATATTAAGAGCCTGCTTTAATCAAGTTGCATATAACTATTACTGTACTAAATTTTTATATAAATTCATTCAATATATTGAAAATATGAATAATTTTAACTTTGAGGTAATGGATAAGAATTCCATAAAATATGCAAAGGATCAGACAGATATAACCAGAGAAAAGTTTGCAGGATATTACAAAGATATAGCCTCCGTTATTCGACCGTATGTATTCACAGAAAAGATGAAAAGTGTATGCATGACAAAAAACAAAATATGCTATATATCTATAAATAACGGGCAGAACAATTTAGTAGTCAACGATGATGTCATTTATTCTACTGATGGTATTATAGTATGGATCAAGCCCGAGAATAATGGAGATAGGGTGGCATTGTTCGAAACTACCGGAAAGGATTCAGGTACTCTGAAAGTATTCAGGAAAAAGGAAATAATATATGAAGAAAATGGATTTATACATGACATTATCTTCAAGGCAGACGGTTTTTATATAATTAAGGAAAACAGGAATGAAAAAGTAGGTGATAATAACCATAGTTCAAATGCCGTTTATACTAACGGTGAATATGTATTCGGGAAAGAAATACCTGCAGGTCTGGGCATTGTTGCTGATAGTTACGAAAATAAAGTGGTTTTAACTGCGGCGGATAATAAAAGAACCATAATTTATACAGGAGATCTGGAGGATCCTTCAACATGGAAAAAGTTCTGGGAATATGACAAACAATTGAAGGTACTTGATTACAGGCAGGATAAACTTTACAAATCAGAAATCATGAAAAACCTTATTTAGCCTCAGCTATATGACGATATAGCTGTGAGAATCGGAGGCGGTTGTTGGTATATTTGACCTTCGAGGCC
>JAKAAK010000053.1 GCA_021797025.1 Thermoplasmata archaeon | reverse complement strand
TAATCTTCTCAATACGCTTAATTCTGATTGTTTGCCAAGCCTTAACAGCGGCCATGTGCTGTTTTTCCTTTTCAGGATCTTTAGTTACATTCAGCATATGTTTTCACTTATATAATTAAAATAACCCTATAAATTTATTTGTTTTTAATTAAAGAATTTAGTTATGATACAGCAGCTCATATCTCTTGGAATCCTTAACATGCTTATTATTCACAGAATTATTCCTAATTTCTTTTTTTATATATGTTTAAATAAATTAATGGCCAAGTCGAGTAACTTTACAATTACAAACTAGTAAGTTTTATAAGGAAATAAGTTATATATTTGTTGAGGTGTAATATGTCTCAAGGAAGTAGTCATAAGGATGACGATCCTGAAAAGTCAAAGGAAGAATATGACCAGGACAACCACGCTGACCAATTGAACCCCAACAATGATGAGTATGAAGGGGAAGATTGAAGGATATAGATAGAAATTGTGAGTATCTGATGAAATAGTAGAGGAAGATAAATCCTTACAGATTTAAAATAGGATATAGGTGTATATCGTTATGGGATAGGATAAATCCCAAATTTTTTATTAAAAAAGCCATTTTAATAATAACCGTTGCATATGCTATACTTAAAGAAATGTGCAATTATTTTGATGATCTACTTTTATGATTTCCATGAAATCTTTCTTAAATTTATCAACAAGTTCTACTTCCCACTTATCCGAATTAAAATTCAGTTTGAGCATATATATCCAGAGTTTCTTTTCCTTATCTTTGAGGTTGAATATATATGAGTTGCTGAGTCGGCTCTCATATCCTGGAAATACCAGTAGAGTATGCTTCGCATTGTATACCTGTGAATATGTATACATCTGATAAAGATCACTGGATGCAATGGAATGTGCTTTATCAGTCTTGACTTTAATTCTATCGATTTGTGGATCATTTAGTTTTTTATACTTTGTATCGAATATGCATGTATAATTATCAAAGGATAATATGACATCCGGCTTTGTAAAACGTAAACTCTTTTTAAGATCACCAACATTATAATTGTATATGAAATTGTTACTTCTGCATTGAATTTCTATTTTTGGGCTCATATTAGAAAATATTGCCTCCTTATTTTTATTTATGAACTTTGCAAAGAAGTTTTCAAAAACCATATTCATATTAAATATCATGGTTATATTATCTCTACGGCCGCCTGACATCATAATCAAGTTATCCAGTATCATGCGTGCATATATATAGGGAGTCCGGAATCGTTCATTCAATCTGTTGAAGTTAATCTCGCATCGGGACCATGGTGATATATCCTCATCATGAAGAATGCCATCTATCCAGGCGAGAAGATTTGCATTTGTGTTGTCATGTGTTAGCCGCATGAAATTCCTATTTGCATGTGCAAAGAAACGGTTGAGATCATTGTCCATGGAAAACCTGAAATCGTTAATCGAAAATTTTGAGTGATCTATTCTCCTTATCTGCTTAGCAACGTTAAGTTTTCCCCTTAGGAATTTACTTTCCTCTGAAAACCTAATATATTTTCTGTATGCCCCCTGCAGTATCTGTTCTTCAAGTGTTATGGCATACATGCGAATTATTAGTTCCAGCATATCGAGTTCTGCGTCATCATTAATTTCCACCTTAGGAATGCTTACCTCTGGTGGGGAGAAAATGTAGAGCAGGATTCCAATAAGATTGTCCCTGCTATTCTTTTCATCCATATCCAACTTGCTGATCTTTGGAAGCACCTGAATGCGGTAATTCTTTGTTGGAATAAAGCCTGTATAGTGCCTAAATTTTACATAACTCCTAGTAATTTCCATGAATTTATATAGCTCCTCATTACTGGATGCAAGTTCATTGAGTTCATAGACGATGTCGCTATCCCTGCACTGTTCGTATTCATAGAGTGTTTTTAAATTACTGCTTACCGGTTTCAATAGAATCCCCTAATGCTTCAAGTTTGGCCAAATACTTTTCAATGTTCTCTACACTCAATTGTTCCGTTTTAAAATTATCTGGCATTACATCCCCAAATGCATCATTCTGACTGTAAAAAATTTCTCTGAGAAGGGGGAATATTTTGTACTTAAATATATAAATCAGTTCTTGTCTTTGGTCATCGGCCTTTTCAAGGCTTTTGAAGAAGGCGTGACCTATTTGTGAGTCTTCATCATTTTTTGCCAGATTTATTTTCTCGTTTAGTCCCTTAAAAGCCTTAATTAATTCTTTTTTCAGAACCTCATCTTTAATCCACCCTTCCAGCACCTTACTGTTGGGTTTAACATTAAAGAAGGTAAACCTCCTCCTCAGGGCTACATCCAGAAGTGCTATACTTCTGTCTGAATCGTTCATTGTGCCTATAATGAAAACGTTGTCAGGTACCGAAAATTTATTCTTAAAGTTGGGTACAGTAAGAGAAACGCCAGGAGAATCTTCATTGACATATCTCTTGTCATCCTCAATTAGGGTAATAAGCTCGCCAAAAATCCTTGAAATATCCCCTCTGTTAATTTCATCTATGAGAATGACATACGGTCTATCCATATGTTCCCTGGCCTGTTTGCACAGTTCCATAAATATACCTTCTTTCACATAGTATTGTATTGAAGTGCCATCTGTTTCAGCCGTTATTCCTCCTATAAATTCTTCATATCCATATGACTGGTGAAAAGTCACCATCCGAACACTCTCATCGTCAATAGTATACAATTCGGGGTTAACAGGATCGATATTTTTATCGAGAAGTGCCTCTATTTCAGATAATTCGCTTATCTGACCCTTGGCGATATAGTTTGCTAGTTTTCCTGCAAGATAGGTCTTTCCAGTTCCTACTGGCCCATGAAGTATTATGTTACGTGGAAGTGAAATGTGTTTTGGTTCCTGTTTTGGATTTTTCAGATGACTTTTCTTTATTGTTTTGGGTTTTTTTTTGGGTCGTAGCGAATAGCTATATAAGAAATTATACTATCCATTTGGATAAAGTCTAGTTTTACACCCTCTGCATTATCAATGTAATTTTTTATTGCTGTTATAGCATCGATTACCTTTTGATAGTTGCTGCCCTCCTTGTTACTTATTTTTAAACCTGAATTTGGTATATGCTGAAAATCTATATTATAGAAAGGGATTCCACGAATATTTTCTATTGCTGGGCTATTCCATAATGGATACTTGTCCGGAAATGAAAAGTTAAGCATTTCTGACAGATTCGCTATTCCAAAATACTTTATTTTTTTATTAAAATTATTAATCCTATTTATTATATCTTTTTCCCCATAAAGTAATTTTGCGATTTCATCTCTTACTAATTCAAAATCATTATTGTTTCCACTTATAAAACGTTGTTCAATATCTGTCCATCTTTCATTTGCCCATAACACTTTTAACAATTCAATGAATTCATTCTTTGTTAAGTTTCCTATTCTATATCTTGAAAGATATTTTTCTAAAAGTTCTTTGTGTTCTATATGTGCCTGCCTATCTTCGATCCAATCTGGATTTGTTTTTAACTCTTTTTCGTATTCAAGATAATATTTTAGAAATCCAGATTTTTCCTCTTCTGTAAGATTCTCCATATATGGAAAACATTTATATATATTTAAATTTACTGTATATTGAACTAATTTAGAAATTTGCCCATGATTTTATACTTTACATCTATAAAACATATCTAAAAGCATTAATAAATTTATAATTCATTGTTATTCAATTTCGCAATAAAATCCTCCACACTTATGCTTTTAACAAGATTTCCATTCTTCAGTATATCTGCATACCTCTGGTTGAATAAATATTCCTTGACATTTGCTGAAAACCCATTACCGCCTATTACCAGGTAAGCCATCCTATACTTATCTGATTTTCCTATTATCTTTATCAGGGATGCTATTTCATAGATTACTTCCTGTTCAGCTGTTCCAGGAACCTGCTGCCATTTTAAACTAACTATAATTGAATTGTCTGTGACAAAATCTGCCTTGTACCTGTTATTGAATAGCTGATTGCCAATGAAGATCTGCTTCTCATAATTATAATTATTGTACTTTAAAAGGCTCTCTATCATTATCTCCTGGCCAGTTCCTGTCCTTGTGCCAGATCCTCCGGGCATTATGCAACACCGTAGTTTGTTATTATTAATTCCTTGATTGAGTTCCTTTTAGTTCCCACTGAATTTATATTCCTCCTTGCATCCACTTCCAGGAGATTAAAATCTTTATAAAGATTCTTTATGAAATCTGTGCTTGAATTTGATTCCATTACATATACTCCCCTATCTGACAGTTCATGGAATACTTTTGCAAGCCTCTCCTGATCGTTCTCATTAAATCCTGAATGCGTGTATCCAGTGAAATAGGATGTCTTGCTCAATGGCATGTATGGCGGATCAAAGTAAACAAAATCTCCTTTCTTTGCATTCTTAACTGCTATTTCAAAATCTGAATTCATCATAGTGCATGACTGGAACAGTTCAGATAATGCCATTATATTCTCTCTAGATGGCATTCCGGGATTGTTATATCTTCCGAAGGGCACATTGAATTTATTACTGGAATTTACCCTATATAATCCATTATAACCGTGGCGGTTAAGATATATTAGAAGTGCAGATCTTGTCACCGAATCAGTAATGGAATTGAATAGTTCCCTAGCCTTATAGTAATCATCCTTATTGTTCTTGAATTCCAGATTGTTCAATTCATTGGTCAATTGTTGTGGATTTTCCTTGATGGTCTTGTATAAATTGTATAAATCTTTATTTGTATCCGATATTACAGATTCATTGATCTTATTCAAAGAATATAAGGATATTAGGAGAGCTGCACCACCTATGAACGGCTCATAGTATGTGTTGAACTTATCAGGAAAATTCTTTATCAGTACCGGCAATAACTGCCTTTTTCCGCCTGCCCACTTTAAGATAAGCTTATAATACTCATTTGCCAGTGATTCCATAATATGATTACCTGTTGTAAATATATTATCTTGTTATATAAATTAGTATTGGTCATTTAAAGAGGTATCAGCCATGTTATAAGCAAGATACAAGGGTTTAAATTTAAAACGTTTATACCATATCTGGAAATGGTAGACCCGCTGGATATTAGGCACGGGAATAAAATTCTCTTATTCTTACTTGAAAGAGGCGAAATTAAGAAAACGGATTTATTAGAAATTATGAGTTCTTCAGATTCTCTGAGCAGAAGTTTGCAGGACCTTGTTAATGCTGGTCTTATTGAATCAGAAACCAAGGTAATGGGGCGCAAGGTTATTTTGACTAAATTAACTCCACTGGGAAGGAAAGTGGCTGAGCAATTGAAAAAGGCCAATGCCATATTAATTGATTATAGTGAGCTACAAAATTCTACATTGACGAATAAGCATGTGACAAATACTAGAGTGATTGCATGCCTTCTATGTGGTTATGAGAATCCAGAAAGTGCAAAATTCTGTATGAATTGCGGGAAGAAGCTGAAATGACCGATAACTTTCCATATGAAAGAATATTTCCATGAAATTATCCGACAGGTTTTAATACGTATTTTTAAATAAACTTTTAAATACATTTTAATGTTGCTACAATTGGAACAAATATGTTATCCCGAATTGAGTTCTTATTTAAAGACCACTTAAATATAGATAGAAATCCTGAACTCAGGGTGAAGTTAAACAATAAGAAATTAAAATATATCATAAGTCAGAAAATGAAGGGAAGAGCATCTGCTGAATTAGCAGCAATATACAGGGTGAGTACAAGATACATCAACAAGATCTATTACAATTACATCAACTACAGTAAAACAGAGTTATACAGTCCCGGAAGAAAAACAAAGGTTATAGATGAATATACTGAGGGACTGATAATAGGTATAAGGGATACCCATCCACTGTCAGGACCCATGGCTATAGAGAACTACCTTATGGAATCAGGGTATCCCACAATATTATATACAGGGTACTGTTGAAATATGATATGATAGACCAGAGTATTAACAAGAAGAAGCAGAGGAAGTATGTAAAGTATGAGAGAAAGCACAGCAATACACTGTGGCATATAGACTGGTCAAAGTACAGTGATGATGAGAAATTAATAATCATAGAGGATGATGCTTCCAGATTTATTGTTGGCTTTGGAGTATATGAAGAGGAGACAATAGACAATACAATAGAGACACTGATACATGCAATAGAGTTATATGGAAAGCCATTAGAAATATTAACAGACCATGGAACACAGTTCTTCTCCAATGGGAAGAATGGAATACCCGGAGATCACAATAAGTTCCAGGAATACCTGGATAATAATGGCATAAAGCATATACTGGCAAGGGTGGACCATCCACAGACCAATGGCAAGTTGGAGAGATTGAATGGCACAGTAAAACCTTTAAAGCCATACTTCTCCACATGGGAGGAAGTAATATATTACTACAATTACAGGAGAAGGCATATGTCTTTATCCATAGATGGAAGGCCTGTTGTAACACCTGCTATGGCATATGAAGAAAAAGGAGGTAAGTTAAATGTTAAGGAACAATAAGTATATATGGGAACTAATTACAGGATATCATAACAATTGGAACAAACATAAATTATATTAAATTGAAAAACTGGAATTTAATATAATTTTAACACCACAATAAAAACTATTTAAACTGTTGAACAAAATTGGAGTGAATTAAATGGAAGAGGCAACAGCAATAGAGAAAATAAGGAATGCGGTTGAAATTGCAACAAAGAAGCTCATTGTCATCAATGACGAGGAAAAGATAAATGACGAGAAGGAATATGATAAGCAGGTTTTTTCCAGGCGTGGTAGCTTCCTCAATGCAATGATATACCATGAGCTGGTGTCCAATAACTGCTTTTCATTCAATGACGTTCACATGGAATGCCTGTATCCCAAGCAGGAAGGTGATATCTGCGATTTCCACATGCAGAATATTTTCAAGGATAAAATCATAGAAGAATTTTATATGGAAGTTATGCACATGAAGTATGGCTGTGACTATGAAGCTATTGCAATACCCAGGATGATGAATTCAGTTATTGAAGATCTGGAAAAATTGGACGGCGTAATCAATTCCGGCAATCCCCTCCCCGCAGTGGGAATCATGGCTGTGTCTGATTTAACTCGATATCCCGGGAATTCAAATAAATACCAGCCCATGAACATTATGATAGACTGCCTTAAGAAGCTGTTAACACAGTGGAAGTATTCCGATAACATAGTATTCATATTGGCGGATAATTTCAGGGCTATAAGTATTACTGCAGGCGAAATAAAGAGGTATGAAGAATGATGTGTGATTTATTATATAATTGCGGGGCGAAGCTGGAATGACTATAATATCGGAATTTTTTATGGATGGTGGTGGAAAAATACAGATAGTAAATGAACCCAAATTTATTCCTACATCTAAGTTACCATGGTGTGATCTTAATGTAGAATTAAATATTAATATATTTACTGGAAAATATAGAAAAGACAATAACATTCCAGACAAAAATGAACTGGATATCTACTATACATTACATAATTTATTACTGTCAATTTATTTTGGAAATATATTAATAGGGATTTCTGCGCCATTAGATAAACCAATAAATCAAAACAATTCAAGTAATTCTGTATTTCACGTAATCCTAAATGCTTTCAATATCAACTATATCGAGGCATTAAGAAAGGACGATATATCTATGACCATTAAGATTACGGGAGACTATAATGGGGGTATATCAACAAATAATAATCAATATACTGTAGTAAATTTTGATATGTTACTTATATCCTTCTCCGTAAAACTTTCAGAGAAACAGTGGCTTAAACTTCTTTCTGAGATGGGCTATGGGGAAAAGATGGTTATTACTATTGATAGACCTAAACTTGAAGGTTATCATGAGGTACTAGATTTTATTGAAAAGGCAAATACAGAGATTTCAAATAACGGCAATCCAGATGATATAATAAAGAATTTAAGGGCTGGATGGAAGAGTATGCATACATATCTGCAAAAGTATAATGACGAATTAAGGTCTGAAATAAATGAACAGTCCAAGGATGATATTAAGGATCCAAAACCCGAAAAAGTAACGAAGATAACAAATGATACAATTACACTTTTAGATACTTTAAAATCATTAGAGGATGACATTTATAATTTAACACACATCGGGGCCCATCCAGAAACATATACTTCTAACAGAGAAGATGCATTATTGGCGTTCAGACTCACCGTATCGTTAATGTCATATTATTCTGGTATGCTTAAGAGAATTTCTGAGGAGGGGGGGGATTAAGTAATGATGATAGTACATATCAATATTTTTACCCAGGCAGAAATAGAGTGTATATCATGTTTAATATTGGAGAGGCAGGAAAGTTAAAACGTCCATCCCTCGGCACGAGGCTATGATAATGGATTGTCATGAATATCATTCACATACAATCTCATAGCTATATGAAATACTGAAGTGAGATATAGCCCAAGGAAAATAAAGAGATAGGTTTAAATTAAAGAATGTATTTATATTTATGTTAGAAATGGTTCATATAAATATCATTGAGAAAATTTCTATGATTCTTGGAGAAGAACATTTGCATATACCACAAATATCAGAAACCATGTTATTACCAAAATATATGATGAGAGAACACATGGGTATATTATTTATTTTTAGCCATGCAAATATTCACAGGTATGCAGATACTATGTCAGTATGCCCACATAAGCCCCAAATTTCAAATCATAGAGGGAAAGAATGGACAGCTATGTAGGAGATTCAATATTTAAAAGTTACTTTGACAATATTAATAAGCTCCCCATCTCTCTTGGCATAGACAGAAAAGTTCTTGGTGCATATTATACCGATGAGCATATTGTGAAATATATTTTAAATAATTTGGGCATTAAAAAACAATCATATATACTTGACCCATCATGTGGATGTGGTTCATTCGTTTTTCCATTATATTTCCGAAGTTTAGGCGGAACCCCAGAAAATTCATTTCAGATATACGGGGTTGATGTAGATAAAAGGGCTATTGATTATACTGTAGATACTATTTCCAAATTGCCAGGTTCTATTGATAAAGAAGAAATCCAAAATCATTTCATAAATGATGATTTTATATTTGAATCTCAAAGCATTGTTAAAAATAAGAAAAAACTTTGCAATATTGTAGAAACGGGGGGATTCCATTTTATAATTGGTAATCCACCATTCAATCTAAACACTCTAAAAAACAAGCCACTCGCCTTGCAAAATAAAGAACATCTTGATATTGCAAAAAAATCAAGAAACATCCCCATATATTTTATTCTTAGAGGTTTAGAAATTCTTAGGATGGGTGGTGTTCTGGTATTTGTATTACCAAAGACATTGCTTTATGTAAGTAAATACAATGAATTTAGACAATATTTAGTAAAAAATTTTACCATAATGAAAATTGTTGAAATAGGCATGAAGTTCAAAGGCGTGCGCGGTGAACAGGTAATTCTTTTTATTAAAAATAAAAGACCTACAAAGACTTCATCTGTTGAATTTGCATCTATTTCACCAGAACCGCCATATCAGTCTGAAAATTCATTCCATTTAAAACAAGAATATTTTACTTCGATGAAGGCCATACCAACAATGCTAAACAAGGAATCATATTCAATTGTCAAGGAACTTACAGAAAAACATCAAAAATTCATAAAGCCCTCAGAAATAATTGTATTGAGGGGCATATCCCTAGGCAAGAATATTATTAAAGCGATTCCATATAATGGTGATTGCGATATACCAAAAAACGCTTTCTTAAGAGGTAGAGGCATATCTAAACTAGGTCTCAGAGAACTTACAGTCGTAGATGATTCTTATCTACCTCGTAAAAGGATAATTGAATTAAGCAGACCGAAGATCGTGGCGCAGAATATTTATTCCTCGGAATCTGGTTTAATTTCATATTTGGACGTGCAGGGTATACCAACATCTGAGACTGTAACAAATATATTAATAGATAATAAGGAGAAAATAGCATATGTTTTCGCTCTCCTGAATTCAAAATTAATGAATTTTTATATGTCACAGTTTGTCTTTTCTGGATCAAGACTTACCATGCATGTGGACGGCTATTATTTACACCAACTGCCTTTTATATGGGACACAGAAAAAGAAGAGACATCATATCTGATTAAATTGGGTATGAATCTCTCTAGTAAAGGAGTAGAAAACTATAAGGGTTATTTACAAGAAATTGATAACACAGTTTATAAATTATATGGAATAAGTGAAGAGCAGCGTAAAACGATAGAGGAAATTATGAATAAAACCTTATCTATAAAGAGCAAATGGTGAAATTATATGGAAAAGCAAAAACTTAACACGTTGAGTGGAAGTGATTGGCTGAAATTTTCGTTCAGCATATGGAGGGATATAAAAAAAGGTCCAATTGATAAAGACGTTTCAAACCCCGCCTCATATCCGGTCGAATTACCTCAGAGACTGATTAAAATATTAACAAGTCCAGGCGCACAAGTATTGGATCCATTCATGGGCTCAGGATCCACAGTTATAGCCTCTATACTTGAAGGGAGAAACTCCATCGGAATTGAACTTTCAGAAAAGTTCTTCCTGGAAGCAAAGAAAAGGACTGAAATGTTGAGTTTAGAAAGATTTTCGGACCCTTCAATTTCTGTAAGTTTGTATAATGGCAATTCACTTAACCTAGAAAAATTTGTTGAAAATGAGAGTATAGATCTATGTATTACTTCTCCTCCTTATTGGGATATATTAAACAGAAAAAGAAGCGCAGATAAAAAGGATACAGTTAATTATTCTGATAACGTGGAAGACTTGGGTAATATCCCTGGTTACAAAGATTTCCTTCAAAAATTGGCTCATGTCTTTTCAAAGGTTTATACAGTATTAAAAAATGGGGGCTATTGCGTAATTGTAGTAATGGATATTAGAAAGGGGGGAGATTTTTTTCCATTCCACTCTGACATTTCATCTTTCATGCAAAACATTGGCTTTAAATTTAAGGATATCATAATTTGGGATAGGCAAAAGGAATATAACCGTATGAGACCTTTGGGATATCCTTATTCATTCGTGGTCAACAAGGTTCATGAATACATATTAATATTCAAAAAAAATAAAATCGAGGGGAACTAATTGTATCCTGAGCCTCAATTTTGTTACCTTTTGGGTATGGTAGTTGGAAAAGGAAGAATAGTAAGAAAGGATGACGGCAACACCAAATTTATAATAGAAGTACCACATAAAAGTCTTAGGATAAATGGAAAAGAGGCATCTGTCTATGTTCAGGCAAGTGTTTTGAATATAAAATCTATTCTTGACCCGTTTATAGGGGAAAATATAGAAGTAAGTACCCAAGAGCACAGAACCTTGTTATCTTTTACCAAGAAAGATTCAGATATAGTAACAATTGAGATACTTAAAATGGTAGGCAATATGCCATCATTCAAGGACATGAGAATCCCTAAAGAATTATTTTCATATCCAAGTGATCTAATAAAAGAATTTTTAAAGGGTTTTGCAGATGTTACTGCCCATATTAGATCGAGCAATGCTGCGTATGGTGATCCATCGGGTAACAGAGTTTATATTGAAATACCTGACAATTGGATGTTGGTTGTTGATATAGCAAATTTGCTTAAAGTTGTAGATATCCCAGTACAAGATATTGACTGGGCTCACCCTAATTTTAGAGATTCAAACCTTGAAAAATATAAATTCGGGAATCATTACTTCTGGAAAAAGGAGCACCAAATAAAAATATATGCAGAAGAATTCTCTCCAGTCGGCTTTAGGATTAAACATAAGGAAAGAAGATTGGAGGAATTGGCGGATGAAAATAAAATGGAATGGAATAAGAGAAAGCATAGAAATGAGGTAACCTTAAGGGATGCCCATCACAGATTTTACTGGGAAACAGTAGGAAACATACGTGTTAGACCGCCCCATCCAATGGAAAACGATGCTTCTATTCCAGAGCAAATTAGGGGAAGGCACTTTAATTCATGGAAAGAGATTGCAAAGGAATTAGGATATGTGAAGTGAAATGAATGAGTGAAATAGAACTTTACCCGTCTATAGAGAAATGGTTGAACCGATATCTGAAAGAAAGATACCCTAGATATAGTGTTAAAACTACATATAAATCATCAACACATTCATTGGAAAGCGTGATGAAAGAATATGGTATAGTATTAAGCAAGTCTTTGTTGCTTAATATAAAAATTGATATTCTTGGGATACTCGAATACAGAAAACATTATGAATTGGTATTTGTAGAGGTGAAGGATTCTATGCTAACATTAAAAGACCTCGGGCAATTATGGGGATATACTCAGCTAATAAATCCAATAGAGTCTTTCCTGATCTCTTCAAAAGGTCTAGGAATTTTATCTGAAATATATAATACCCTAAATAGGAGAGATCTATTTGTTTATGGAAGCAAAGGAGAAAGAACAATGAAGGCAGTAGTATGGTCAACTAACAGCGGGTCAATAGATTATTCATCACTAATTCCACGCTCATAGTGTTTATCACATTAAACAACACTGAAGCTTAAAACTCCACTAACATTACATTCAACTTAATAGTTTAACATTTTCTTCTGTAGAGCGATTATTTAATTATCTTGTAAAATCGGATTACCTTAGTCATGATTTAAGCAAATATTTAAATAAATTTCATAGAATTTATTAACTGAGTCTTCTTATTCTTAGTATGACTAATAAATGTTCCTGGCCAGATTGCCTTGAAAAACCTGTACAAACTATTAAATTACCATACACAAACCAAAATCCAGAGGTTAATCTATGCCAGCATCATTACGACCTTCATCAAACTGCTGATCAATGCTGGGAAAAAATAAAAAACACAAATGGATATAATGAAACTAATATAATATTCCATGATTCATCCATAAGTATTTTTAGAGAAGCTTTATTATCATATAGCATGGGCTTAAATGCTACAGTTGCTTTGCTATGCAGGGCATCCATGGAATCAGCTATGCATGCGTATATAAGCTCTGATAATCCAAAATATGAAAATTTACCTACTACTGGCATATTTATACGTACTTTTAATCATAATTATGCATGTGATAATATAAGGTTAACGGATTTAATAAATTATTTAAAGAAAAATAATGTGCTAGTAAATATGAATAATATAGATTATAAGATAAATGTTGTTAAGAATACTGGAGATTTTGTTGCACATCATAGCGAAAGATTCTGGAAAAATGCCAATAAAAATAACTCAAATAATATTCCACTTAAATTATGGGTAAGCGATGATGAGGCAAAAAAATCATTAATACATACATCAGAAATTATCTCAGAATTAATAAATAAATATTATAATGATACAAAACCATAATAAAATTAATTATAATAAAACAACTCAATCCTTTTACTTTTCTTATTATTTCTTCCATTTACTCCAAAATTGGTGTATTCCTTTCTTATCTTAGGTTGCCCAAATAAATTCAATATAAACTTATCCTCATTTATATTTAATAAATATTTTCCTTTTATATTATTAATCATATTTTTAATATCAATGTAATCATTATCATTTAAATTATAATCATATAAATCTGTAATATTATGATATGGTGGATCCAGATAAAAGAATGAATTCTCCGAATCATATCTTTTTATTATTTCTCTAAAGTCTAAACTTTCTATGGTCCAGTATTTTATATCATTGTATGATTTGTTTATGGCCTTATTTATATTTACCAGAGTAATGCTTTTATTTCTCTTAGTGGAATAGGAATAAGATCTTCCCTGTCCATTAAAGGATGTTATATTCATGTAAAGAAATCTAAAGGCATTTTCTAAATTGTCGTGGCTCTTCTCCCTGTACCTTTCAAATAATTCCCTGGAGTTTAATATGTAATCCAGCTTCTTTAAAACTAATTCCTTATGTTCTTTTAGTTCAGTGAAGAAATTAACTAGGTTATTGTTTATATCGTTGTATACCTTGATTTTAGCATTCAAATTCATTAATACTTTCCCTGATCCACCGAATACATCTATAACAGTGGTTTTACCTGACTTATTGAATATTTCTTTAATATCTTCAAGCATGTAAAATTTTCCTCCTGGATATCTCAGCAGCGAAATCATAATTTATTAGTGCTATTTCATTAAAATATTCTCATTTTTGCATACAGTTGCAAAGGTTTATAATTTCTGGATTTATAGCATATTATGGCATATTCATCATTAAGGATTGACATAGATACCCTTGCTCTATTAAGAGAGATTAAGGCCAGGATGGAAAGGGAATACGTTAAACCATTGTCATTTGATTTTGTCCTGAAAAAGATAATAGAGAAAGAGGAAAGGAAGATAATAATATTAAATTAATGTTATATGCTGAAATTCTTTTTAAAGTAATATATTATTACTATCATTCCAGGTATTAAAAATATAAAAGGTATTAACCATAGTATAGGATTGATAGATAAAAGAATTTTGTTACTTCCCATGTACATACCAACTCTCAGTATCGGAAGTAAAATAATACCAAATATACCACTAAGTATTGATATAAAAATTAACTTTACCTTATCAGACAATATTTCTACAACATACATTAATATTTATTCTGTTCATACTTATAAGCTTTTATATCTAAAAAAATTGATAAAAAAATAGTCATTTAGTTGTAAAAATAATTTTTCATTTTACATCTAAACATTCAATAATTTAAAGC
>JAKAAK010000052.1 GCA_021797025.1 Thermoplasmata archaeon | reverse complement strand
TATTATTCTTAAGGAATAGAGGTCCCAGCTATGAAACTCTGTCTAAGAAAGTCAATATAGATTTTGACCTTGTAATAAGAGTATCCTTTAACAAAAATCAAATACCACGCATACTAAGGCAGAAACACAATATTCCTGTTATTGAGTTAGCATTAGTTTCCGGTCTTCCTCATTATGTAGATAATTTACCTGAATGGATGAAATTTGTTAACCATAAATCAATCTACCAACTTAAAATTTCAAATATTTTATATAGAATGTTCAGGTTAATCATATCAAAATTATATATATCTACTCTTGCTTCAAAATCCGTGATTGCAGTCAGCACATTCGATGAAACGCAACTTAAAGCTCTCGGTATAAAGGATGCAAAGTTTCTTCCAGAATTATATTATTTTGATGCCCCTAAAGCATTTCAGAATAACGGAAGTTATGTGCTTTTCTATTCAAATAATTACGTTGGAGCATCTATTGCAATTCTCCTCATTGCAAAGATAGCTGCTAAATTAAAAGATATTCAGTTCATAATAACAGGCATTAATAATATTCCAGTGAGGTTGGATGAGATTCCAGACAATATTAAATTTACCGGTTATCTTCCAGCGGAGAAATTCAGGGAAATCGTGCAGAAAAGTGCGCTGATTATCCTCCCACTAATTTCAGGTACTGGTATACAGACTAAAATGCTTGAGGCTCTGTATATGGGAAAAGCTATAATCACGACTTCTGTAATTGCATGTGAATTTCCAAATTTGACGAACGGCAAGGAAGCAATTATAGAAGATGATCCGGGAAATTTTGTCACACATATACAAACATTGATGGAAGACAGAAAATTGAGGGAATATCTAAGCAAAAATGCAAGAGAATACTATAACAAAAACTTTGCCCCGGAAATAGCTCTGAACTTTTTAGAAGATTATATTCAAAAAATTGTCAGGAAGGGTTAAATCACATCTAATAAATTGAAACGCATCAATATTTTATATTATACTTCCATTAACCTTTGTGGTTACATATATAACTGTAGACTCAACTACGACCGGAGTAGGGAAATATGCAAAGGATCTGTATATGCTACTTGCTCCTGAAAGCAAGATAATACAGTTTATATTCAATACCCGGTATCTGGATGATTTTTATAAACAACCATACATAGGATTTAAAAGCGCAGTGCTTAACTACATGTTTTCAAAGTTCGCATTTAAATCAGGCATAGATGCCATAAACAATAATCCTGATATTATACATATAACATCCCAGACCATGAAACCTATATTTAACAGTAAGAAAATGGTCATTACCATACATGATATAATACCATTTAACAGAAATTTAGGTTATAACCAGATTATGGAAAAGCTAAAAGATGCATATATGAGAAGCTATGTCATGCAATATCTTACCTATGATAATATTATCACAGTATCCAATCATGTTAAAAATCAGATCGTTACACAATTTAATATAAACGAGAATAAGATATCTGTAATATCGCCATATATAACAGACAATTTTTTCCCAATGCATAATAAAAACTTATTAAGAAAGGAGCTGGGGCTTCCAGAAAATAAAAAATTAATATTATCAGTATCTTCTGATGCACCCAGAAAAAACCTAGCAATGGTCAAAAGTGTCATGGAAAAACTGGATAATTCATACCAGCTGGTCAGGATTGGCACTCAGGTTAGTAATAGCATTACCTTTAACAATGTCGATGATGAAAAAATAAATAAAATCTATAATGCAAGTGATATGTTACTATTCCCGACACTGGAGGAAGGATTTGGGTATCCGGTTGTTGAAGCTTTTAAAACTGGATTGCCGGTGCTTTCATCCAATATAGATATAATTAAGGAGGTATCTGATGGAGCTGCGTTGCTTGTAAATCCTATAGATCTTCATGAAGTAATAGAGGCTGTGTACAGTATACTGGAAAAAAAGGATTACTATATTACTAGAGGTTATGAAAGGGCTAAATATTATTCTCCGGAAAATATAAGGAAAAAGCTATTATCTTATTACAAAACCATTAAATAAATGGAAGCTAATATTTATATTTACTTTTTTAATGCCCTGCTGACATGGAAAAAAATACAGTAAGAGACCTTGCAATTATAATTCCACTTTTTATTATATTCTCAATTGCATCATCTCTGCTGTCATATATGAGGTATATTACTTTTAATTCAACCGTTTTTGATTTGGGGGTTTCATCGGATTTAATAAAAAACGCACTTACTTCGCCAATTGTATACAATAAATTAATTTATTTCCTGATGTATCCACTTTACAGTTTATTTCCTTCCCAGATAGGGCTAATGGTATTCCAGGATGTACTGGTAAGTGCCGGTGTTTTTCCTGTATACTTTATAGGGAGGAAGCTGATAAAGAACCATAATTATTCACTGTTATTATCACTTATATGGTTGTTTTATTTTCCACTTGCAGGCGTTGAATGGTTTGATTTCCATTTTATAGCACTATTCCCTACAATATTCCTTACAGGCTACTGTTTGATACTATACGACAAATTCAAGTCCTCACTCCTCTTTACATTGCTGGCAATTACAACAGATTACCTGGCACCTGTGATTGTTGTTTTTTACCTGATAATACTTGCAATAAGGCATAAAAAGGTTCCAAAATATTACTATGCAATAATAATCACATTAATTGCAATTCCATTTATCGGCGTTAATATTATGGACCCATCATATACTTTCCAGTTGCTAAATATTTCCGCGATATTAAAAAATCCATCAATAATTACAGATTCACTGTTCAGGAAAATCCTGTATTTTGTTCTGGATACATTACCAGTACTCTTTATCTCATTTTTTGTGCCAGAAGCGCTTCTTATACTACCATATGCCGGACTTGTATTTGCACATAACTATCTTCCATATTTCCAGCCGATATTCTACCAGTACCCTGCACTTATTGCTCCGGGAATATTCATTGCTGCTGCTGTGTTCATTGGAAAGCATGAAAAAACTGATTTTCACCACATCAATATGAAAAAATTTATTACTGTGGCATTTGCGGTGGCTATCATTACATGGCTTCTTTTCACCCCTTATGGAAATCTTGCGACTGACAATAACCATGACATGGGTATGGCCAATTATCTTACTATGGGTCATTACGATACTTATTCGAATATACACTATACAGAATATGATAGAGAACTCCAGAGTATGATAAACTCTATACCACGAGGGTCATCAGTTGCAATCCAGAACAATATGCCGCAGCTTGTCCAGTTTTATAATTATACTTTGCCGGTTAATGGGTATAACGGTACCCCGCAATATATCATTGCTGATCCATATTCAAGCTGGTTTTATTGCCTTGGTATTTCTTCAAATACTGTTACGGATACACTTTCTCTTGTGAATCATAAACTGAATTCAGAAGATTATGGGATATTAATGGAAGAATCCGGAATGGTCCTGCTGGAGAAGAATTATAAAGGCAACATTACGGATTTTTCTCCATATAAAATCACAGCATTTAACAGTGCTAACATAAACTTCCTGGCACCCGGAGAATACGTGGCAGATAGTACCCACAATATAACCATAAGTTCAGCCCAAAAAACATTCACTGCGAATAGTGAAAATGGCATTGTAAATTTTACCTTAAATGAATATCTTACGGGGATAAATGTGACTACAGGCTATACAGGCACATTTATAATAACACAGATTCATCCATAAAATCTTTTTAAATTTCGGAACTTTATATTAAAAACATTATATCAGTTGCATTAATTTATAGTTTTCAAAGAATTTGCCCCAATTTTATTATTAGATACGGTCATATCACTTTTCTTTTCAAAAACCATTATATGTGCTGGGGCATAGCTATCTATTACAGTGTAATTGCTAATTATAGAACTATTATCGACAATGCTTTGTAGGGACTGGTTTCCACCAATGGTAGCCCAGAGGGAATTATTCTGTATAACAATGTATCTGTATTCTGAAAGGATGTTATAATATCCCGGAGACCATGGAGTGGAATAGGCGTTTATGTCATTGCTAAAATAAGGCATCAATGAGTTTTCTGTAAGTATATATGAATTTGGAGAAAAGTTATGGGAAACATTGATAAGGAAGGAAGCAGCTCCGTCGGGATTTTCTTTAAATATATCATTCATTGTACCATGTCCTGTTTGCTGTATAGCTGGCGGTGATAACAACCCGAACGGTATAGATATAACAAGAATAATAATTATAATTATGCTTACAGCACGGAGCCATGCATTGCCATTATGTATTTTTGCTGATATTTTCTTTGCCCGCAATCTTATAGATTTATTATTGCTATAAATGTACTTTCCAAGGGATATTAAATTATATGCACCTATGATTGCAGAGATATATATCGCTCCTACTACCATAGCGGAATACTGGTAACCAAGTTGGTAATAAGCTACGTATGAGGAGGGCATAGCATACATAATATAGGGAAGTAGAAGCATTAATGATAAAGGAGAAAACAGTGGAAGGTAAATATTGGAACCGAATAAAAGATTAAGGTAAAATATTTTCCCGCTGGAATTTGTTCCAATAATTAAAGAGAATTCTCCGGGGTTGTGAAATAGCAATAAGAACAATGCAACCGGTGAACTTACTGGTGTTCCTACTTCACCTGTTGTGGGTAATGCTGAAAATGACGATATTCCGGAAATATCGGATTTCATAAATCCAGCAAATATAAGATATCCATATAGGATTACAATGAAAATAATAAAGTATACAAAATTCTTTGCCCCGGTTGGTTTAGATTTTGCTGATAGCCATGTACCGATTTTCTTTCCCCTCGACGTATGAAGAAATAATAATTCATACAATAATAATATGGCAACCAGATAAATGAAATTGGCATGCAGGCTTATTATGAACGCCATAGAGACTATTTGAAGTACTCTCCTTTCTGTTAAGAAAGCATAGAATGCAAGTAAAAAGAAGAAGGGCAGAAATGCAATATTGTGGAATGAAAATGATATCAGGCCCTCTGTAAATGGAGAAAATTCATAGGATAACAAAAAGCCGATTGATATAAGATAAAGCAATTTCTGTGACTTTATTTGGTCTTTTAATAGTTGCATTGATAGCAGATATACTATATAACCTCCCGTTACAATAAACAGGTCTTCATAAATCATGAGAGATATTGGCGAGGGGAAAAAGTAGTAAATGGGCACCTGGGTAAACTTAAAAATTGTAAAATGCTGTGCAAGTGTGTTTTCATTTAATAATGGGGTATAAAATACTCCTTTGTGAATAAAAGCATAGAGGCTCTGTGCATTGATACCAAGGTCGTAAGCTGATGTTCCCAGTGAATAATACTGCAGGATAGAAAATATAGAGAATATTATGAAGAATGCAATGGCGATTGAAAACGCCAGAAAATCTTTTTTATGGCCACGAATATATTGAGATATTCTTTCGTTCAGGTTAGAAAGCATTTAAATCCATAAGTAAATATTATTAATTAATATATTCTTTTACGGTTAGTAATTTACATTAGCATACTTATACCAGAAAACTGCTTCATACATAATGGAGTAATACATTGCAGAGAATCTCTGGACAATGCCTCAATAAATTTATTAGATATAGATTAATAACACTTAATGCCATTTGAAATTACAGACGATCCAATCATTAAAGATGTAAAAATAGTAAATAGTAAAAAATTTGATGATAACAGGGGATTCTTTGAGGAAGTATACAGGGAGAAAATTTTGAAGGATTTAAATATACAGAAGAAATTTGCTCAGGTAAATCTATCGTTCTCAAAAAGAAATGTTTTCCGAGGATTCCATTTCCAGTTAAATCCTGAACCTCAAGGAAAGTTAGTTACGGTAATATCAGGCAAAATAATTGATTACGGGATAGATTTAAGAAAAAACTCAAAATCATTTAAAAGCCATGTAGAATATGAAATAACCAATGGCAAAATGATATATATCCCTGAAGGCTTTGCCCATGGCTTTCTTGCACTGGAAGATTCATATGTACTGTATTTAACCACAAATGAGTTTAACCAATCTCTTGATTCTGGAATAAGCTATGATGATAAAGAATTAAATATAAGCCTGCCTGAAAACATAATAATATCAGAAAAGGATAAAAAATTAAAACATTTAAATGAGCTTGATATAGATTTTTAATCCCATTTTAATTTCCATGGTTCCTCGGACAAGGTATTGTTTCCTATCAATGGTTTCCACCATTTTTCATTATTAATATACCATTCTACTGTTAATTTTAAGGCATCCATAAAACCATATTCAGGTTTCCATCCAAGATTTTTTAATTTATCCGATTTTATAGAATACCTGACATCATGCCCTGGCCTGTCAGAAACGTATTTGATATTCCCTTTCTTCCCCATTAGATCAAAAATTTTCTCCACTATATCGATATTTTCCAGCTCATTGTTTGAAGAAATATTATATATTTCACCATATTTTCCCTTGAATAGCACAGTTAATATAGCCCTGACATTATCCTCTGTATAAATCCAGTCTCTGATATTTTTGCCATTTCCATATAACGGTATATCAAGATTTAATAGATTTCTTATAATCGTTTTTGGAATTAATTTTTCAGGGAACTGGTATTTCCCGAAGTTATTTGATGTCCTCGTTACCATTGTTTTTATTCCATATGTCCTGAAGTATGATAATGCAAGGAGTGAAGAAGCAGCTTTGGATGCAGAATATGGCGATGAAGGCTTAAGCATATCCTGTTCTGTGAAAGAACCGCTTATTGTATCGCCGTATTCCTCGTCTGTTCCTATATTAATTAATACAGGGTCATTCTTTGATTTTCTTATGCATTCAAGCAAATTAAGAACGCCATTTATATTTTCTGAAACGAAGCTCTCCGGATTGGCTATGCTTCTATCAACATGTGATTCTGCTGCGAAATTTATTATGTAATCTGTATTATCAATTATTTCTGTTATATCATCACCTATGGATTTTTTAATAAATTTATAGCGTGAATCAATTTTAATATTATTTAAATTTGAACCATATGATAGTTTATCGAGGTTAATTATATAATCTTCATAATTATTGTGCAGATAGTTAATAAAGTTAGATCCAATAAATCCAGCACCACCGGTTACCAGGAATGTTTTCATAAAGGTTAATCGATAGGTTTTAGATTAAATTATCCATATTTTTTTTGAACTCATTTAAATTATAGTCAGGGTCATCAAAGTTAAATTTCAGTAGAGCCTTCGCTTTTTCATTATTTAATGATGAATCATATGGCCTCTTTGCAATATATTTTACAGAATTATAATCCGTTTTATTTATTAAATCTTTATTTAACCCGAATTTATCGGCTATTTTTAATGCAAATTCATACCTTGATAATCTGGGGCCAGAAATATTCAGGATTCCGGTTAACTTTAAATTTATTATTTTTGATATTGAATATGCAAGTACGTTAGCATTTACCGGTGAGTAATAATTGTCAAATGCATTTATGCTGCTATTGTTTTTTAATTTATCTATTACATACAATGGAAAATTATTTTTAGACCCGTATACGCCTGAAGTCCTTATTATCAATGAATTCTGATAGGAATTCACATAGGTATCACCTATTAATTTTGACAATCCATAATAATTAATGGGGTACGGTATGTCATCTTCAGTGTAATTTCCCTTATTGCCATTAAAAACATAGTCTGTTGAAACATGAATTAGGTATTTATTATTCTCCCTGCAATAATCTGCAATATATTTCATAGATAAACCGTTTATGTAATACGCACTGTCCATATCTGTTTCACATTTATCAACACTGGTCATTGCCGCACAGTTAATTATTGTATCAAAGCTATATTTATTAAGTGTATTTTCTATGTTATTTACATTTCTTAAGTCAATGACATCGTGCGAAAGCGGTATGCTATCTTCTAAAATAGATGATAATGCCTTTCCCAGCTGGCCACCTGAACCAATTATTAGAGTTTTCATTGACAACATTATAATATTATTTTATTTATGTTTATATTCTTAACAATTAGAAGAACTTATTCGTAACAAATAGTTAAATATACCAGACATATAGCATATTTATGAAAGGGATTATATTGCATGGCGGTGCCGGCACAAGATTGAGGCCATTGACACATACAGGACCAAAACAGTTGATACCCATAGCAAATAAGCCAATGTCACAGTATGTACTGGAATATTTAACAGATGCAGGAATAAATGATATCTGTATGATACTCGGTGATATTTCGCCCGAAAAGGTAAGGGATTACTATGGGGATGGCTCTGAATTTGACTGCAATATTCAATACATAGATCAGGGTGCTCCTCTTGGTATAGCCAATGCAATATCTTTAACCAGTAATTTTGTCGGAAAAGACAAATTTGTAGTCATTTTAGGGGATAATTTAATAGAAGGCAAAATTAAAACATTTATGGATAAATTTGAAAAATCCAATTATGATGCTTTTATTGTCCTGACTAAGTCAATGCACCCGAAAGATTTTGGCGTTGCCGAGTTCCGTAATAATAAGCTTGTAAATCTTGTAGAAAAGCCAGAAAATCCACCATCCAATTATGTACTTACAGGCATATACTTTTTCACTCCACTTATATTTGATTATATAAAAAAGTTGAAGCCATCCTGGAGAAATGAATATGAAATTACAGAAGCCATTCAGTTGCTCTTAAAGGATAATAAGAATATTGGATACGATATAATAGATGGATGGTGGAAAGATACGGGCACCGTTGATGATATACTTGCTGCAAATATGCTCATTCTGGATAGGGGGAAAAACATTGAAGAACGAGCCAATGTAAAAGGAAAAGTATCAATCGGGAAAAACGTTGTACTGTCAGATGATTCTCTTATCAGGGGTCCTGCTATAATAGGAGATAATACTGTTATACAGGATAAAACATTTATAGGCCCGTATACCAGTATAGGCGATAACTGCACCATAAAAAAAGCATCCATTGAGAACTCCATAATAATGGATAATTCAAATATAGATACGGAAAATGCAATAGTTGATTCAATAATTGGAGAAAATTCTGTTATCATGAATGCAAATTTATTAAAACCTGCTGGAAAACGTTTATTGCTTGGCGAGAATTCAAGAATATATATTTAATTCAAATTTTTCATATTTATCCCATAATCATTTCATAAAAGAGAGAAGTGTAAAATGTTCCATTATGAATAAAAGGATAGAAGCCCTGCGCATTAAATTCTAAGGTCCCAGGTTGATATTTCAAGTGAATAATATTGCAGGTTATAAGATATTGAAGACACTGGTATCAAGTTTCATGTTTTTTTATAACTTGGATAGTGACCCCGCCAAAAATTATTTGTACGAGCAAAAGTGAGATAAATATAGTGCGAGGAGATTCCTCTAGATAGGCGCGGTGAAATAAATCGTTTAATTATATGTGTTCGAATATAACTAGCGCACACGATAACCAAACCTTGTCATTTTCTCTTCATACATAGGAAGTTTGGGTTTCCAAACTCTAGCAAGAATGAAAGCTCTTATATTAGGTACAGACTACAATATTAAGTTAAGATGGTATAAATATGGAGAACGAAGAAAAAAAAATTTGAAATACAGTCAATCACAGGTCATTTTCAAGAATATCTTTAAGTATGGTTTTCATTTCTTTCTCGCAGAAATCATTGAATTTCTTCTGATCATAAATTGCCATAGTGTTAGGACCGTTTTTCAGTAGCCTTGAAGTGATCCCCATTGATGCCAATTTATCTACCAGGTTCTCTAAGTTATGAACATCTGACCCGATACCTTTGAATGCGTCATATAGTGTGGATGGCACTACTGGATTATGCCCTCTCAGTATCAGCCATTCTGCATAAGATTTTAATTTTCCTATATGCGATAGTCCTTCCGATACGTTGAGCTTTTGGAGCAATATATACAAAGGAACAACGTATGCTTTAGATGTATCACCTTTGGAGCTAACATATACAGTTTCGTTCCCGAGCCCTTCTGCTATAAGATCTCTATATATTTCGCGAACCGTATCCATGAAAAGTGGTGATTTTGCCACAAGAACCATTTGAGAATAAAGGTTAGAAGGGATATTGAATTTTTCAACCAAATCTCGAGGTATTGAATTAACTGATGTCGACATGTATGAATACGGGTCACCAACGCTTGAATAGGAGGGCTCATCCCAGTCCAGAAGCCTTCCACCTCCGCCAATTAACGATATAAGGAGAACAGGGAGACCATACTTTTCCTGAACCCCATACAAGCCGTCAATGTTCTGGTCTACTTTTTCTTCTATGATTTTTCCGGCTAAGGTGCGGCCGTTATTCGATATATAATATACCGATTGCCTTCCAGTTTCATAGTTTCTTCCTGGCCTATCCTCTAAAATCAGACCCTGCGCAGTCAAATATAGCATTTCCTTTGTAGAACTATCTCCATGATATTCGGTATTGATTCGCCCTTGTGTGTAGGCGCCCATATGAATGCCGCCCAACGCAGCTCGGAACAATATATCCTTGGCAGCATTTACGTTGAGTCCCTGGTATTGTATATCTTTAATGAAATCTGAGAGCATGTCCTTGTCACTTTCTGACGATACAGAAGGTTCCTTATAATTATACCAGGGCTTATCATTTTGATTTGTAAACTCTCTCACCTTCTGCTCGAAAGCCATGTCCATATCGGGCGGTTGTACAATATCAATGACTTTTTCGTTAACTTTTGTAATTGGCCCCATTGACAAAGTATCAGAATTTTCTGTTACAATAAATCTTAACTGGAAACTGGATACGTTTGCAAGTTTAGACGCGTCGTGTTGAAAATGGCTGGTTATCTCAACCTCTATTCCAACATCAGGAGATTCCTTATTTTTGTGGTAACCAACAACATCTATTCTTTGGTTTTCGTATATTGGAAACTCAGTATCAGCATCAACATAGTAGTAGTTCAATATGCGCATGCATAATTCTTTTATATCCTCATGTCTTCCCATACTGGTTTATACTTATTTAATTATTTAAATTATTCATGAGAACTGAGTGGGTGACACGCTTCCTCATGTCTTGTTATAACAATATAAACTCCTTTCCCGAGGAATTCATTCAGGCAATCTACCTTAGCGTATGATTTAAATTTAGTTACTTTTATCTCTATGAATCTATATATTCCTTTTATATAGACCTATGTTGGCTCATGTATTTCCACTTTCCCATGTCCTTTACATATACGTAGTATATGTAAAGATAGAGGGATTGGCATTGGGATGGCTAGGAGTGGGAACATTATAGTACAGACTTGAGTAGATAAACAATATACCATGGAGGACACATGCCATGGAACACTTGGATAAGGATAGTGGCTGGAGAACATACGAATCTGTGTTTTCTCAGAGAATAAAAACTGCAATAGCGAAACTTAGCCCACTTATAGGAAAAGCTGGAGCCATTATGCATATCGTAAAAAGGGCATCCCCATTTACCATCACTTAACCAGAGTAAATTAATACTTAAAAACCAATAGAACAATTGTATTCAGACAATGAAGTTGTGATGGCCAAATTCAATCTCTGTGTATTGATAATGAAAAATATTGCAAATTCAGAAGCAACAGGGAATGCTACTCACTATTCTTTAACAGCCAGGAAAAACTATGAATCCCATGCGCAGAGGTTGAAATACCTTGCAAAGGGTTTGTAAACGACACTATGGATTACCTGGAACTGTGGAAGAAAAGTAATAACTATGGAAAAAAGTGGCTCGTTAAATATATTTTTCAGGGTTGAAAGTGGTAATGTCAGAGGTAATTAAAGCTAAGAAAATAGAGGGCATCATACAGGAATTAGCCCTTAAGATTGTTAATTGCAATGTTATGGGGGGGATGACGCATACCTATTAATTTATACAACACAATATAAATTCTCAACTAACTATTTTACCACTTAAGGGGGCAAACTTGTTTTTATGGACAATTCAATGGCATCCTGGATCATCCTAATATCCATAGAAGGATAATTCATATAAGGGTGTTTAGCTACAAAGTTATCATGGAGTGGCATATGGATAAATCCCCCTTTAATACCAATTTTCAACGATTCCCTAACTATTATAAACATGGCATAATTGCATAAATATCCGCCGGCCGAAAGACTTAGTGAAGATGGAATACCATTCTCACTCAGTTTATTAACAATTGTTTCTACAGGCAGAGTGGAAAAAATACCATTCGATTGCGTGTGATCTATTAGTTCTCCATTCGGTTTCTTTCCACTATTATCAGCAACTTCGCTATATTTATAATTTATAGCAATCTTTTCAGGTGTGATTTTGCTTCTGCCTGGAGCTACCCCAAGGCCTACAATTAAATCCGGGTGGAATAATTTTATAGAGTCCGTTATTTCCTGTTCAACTTTAGAATAATCAACCGGTAGGATTCTGGACACTATACTATGGTTTTTGATTTTCTGTCCATTTAACTTTTGTGCTATAATCATGGAAGGATTCTCATTAAACTCAAGAAATGGCTCATAACCAAACAATAAAACTACCATAGCTTACAATTCAAATGTTGTATTTAACTACTGCTTAATTATATAAAATAATTTGACCGTTTTACTTACCATGGTTTCGTGAACCTTTAAGTTTCATTTCTTCCTATATATAGAAAATAAGTGTACCATTAAATGTTAAAAGGAATTACATTTCAAAATTATTTATCATTCTCAGGATGTTGTAAACTACCAGCTAGTGGGAATGCTTTATTCATGTTTTTAATCGGTAGCTCCATCGAATATTTTAACAATAAGGCCAATTGTAACATACTGCAAGATATTATGTGGTTCAAGGCCACAGAAGGATACAGATTATTTTATATGATTATAGAGTATACTGGAACCTTACAGGGAGAAAAGGGAACTTAAAGATATATTAGATCCGGGTTATTTTAAATCAGTGAATTCTAACTTTATCAGTTATATGAGTATAGAAAAACTGGATTTTTTATAAAATGGTTCAAATACCAATTCGCACCTGAAGAATAATATCTAAACTATATCAATTTCCCCTTTCTATATAGTAAAAGTGCGGGCATTCGATGACGGGGATAGTTTATGTGCAACATTTTATATATCACTATGTGATATTTTGCTGCAGATGCAATATAAAGTATTAGAGTATGCATACTGTATAATTTAAGGGGGGAGAAAATGGGAATACTGAAAAGTGCAAAGGAGCATAATAAAAAGGAAGCTAGTAATAATTATCCTGTTTCCGATGTAAATAAGGATGTAACTTCATTACTTAATGCTGATAGTGTTGAAATAAGAAATAAACCTAAAAAGGGTGAGCACTGTGTTCCATCTATAGATTTAATAACAGGCAAATTGGTATACCAATGTGCTGTAGATAAGAAATAAGTTCTTATAGTGATAACTCTTGCTTTTTTATTTTCCTGGAAACTTACAGATACTAACAAGGAGGTTTTATTATGACCATCCGGCTCGGGAAGACAGAAAGTATATAACAGAAGAACTAACTTTTCAAAACA
Source organism: Thermoplasmata archaeon (assembly GCA_021797025.1). The sequence continues at coordinate 1,491 of JAKAAK010000052.1, read as the reverse complement.
CAGGTAATAAGGAGATTGGTGAAATTATACTGGAAATTGATGGGTTTAGGGATAATCTTAAAATATCTGATAAAAACAATATACACATCGTATATCTGCCTAAATATGAGATAATAAAAAGAACTGAATCTAAAGGTGAGCTTAGTCAAGATATGATTAATAAGGTACGAGAAAATGAAATTTACCTGCTATGGATTATCTTAAATGAACCTTTGTTGCCAGGGCAGCAGCAGATTCTATCTATGAAGTACGTTAAACAACCCGGGAGAAAGGGTAAAAGAAGAAAATGGTCCATCTTTTTGAATGAAAACATTAAGGATAAAATCATTTTTTATGATAACGAGACTATTACTATCAGTGCAAACTGGGCCGAGGGATTATCTGTTGAAAAGTTTCCTATATTCGCTATAACTAAAAAAGAAAAAATTTTGTCTTTTCTTCCATCTCCAATAAAATCAAGTATCTATACAGAGCTAGATAACATTATATTATTGCAAGATGATACAATCCATTTCCGTATGAATAAGGAATCTCATTTTTTTCAATATTCTATATCTCAAAATTTAAAAATAAAATACGATATAGATTTTATTTATCATACTTATTTTATAGCTCCTGAAAAGGATGAAACATATTTAATAATTTCATTATTGATGTTTATACTATTATTCCCATTCACAGAACTATTATTTCTGATATTACATTTAAACAGTATCCCACATTTATTTGATATACTGGAAGTTGAAGTCGTTCTTATTCTAACAACTAGTTTTGCGCAGCTAAGAACAAAATTCATAAACTATAGGATATGGACTGCAATATCAATTATAGTTATGGCTGCCTTATTTGTAACTGGCTTAGTATATTTATTATAATGTATCTGGACATCCATAACATTGTTCATTTATAGTGGGTGATTCTGGTTTAAATCCAGGAAATGCAACATACACTTCTATAAATCATTCTGTAACATTCACGGAAACAAGTTTTGCAACACGGCACGTTAATGCAAACGACTTGTCTCACCATAATAATTCCTCGCAAAGTTAACATTTATGTTAACAAATAGAACATATACATTTACCATAACCAATCTTAGCAGTCATTATAAGGCAACTCCACATTTCGGGGAAACTATTGAAGGAAATAAGATATTAGAACCTGCCCATTACTTTTACAGGGCATACATGACAGGGACCATATCTCCAAACAATGCAACTTTGGGATTTTTGTCATATACATAATTTACCTTATAAGAGATAAGGCTACATGGATTTACAAATAAATTAAATTATATGGTAAGATATGCGGAGAGTTTGAAGAAATACATATAATTATTAAGTTTAAATTCATGCTATATAGGATATAGTGACACTTTTACCTTATGCATTTTTTTCTTCACTCGGATATATAGGCATATTCGCTTTAAGCCTGCTATCCAGCCTTATCATTTTTATACCGGTGCCTTATCTTTTTGTTATACTATTTGCT
>JAKAAK010000051.1 GCA_021797025.1 Thermoplasmata archaeon | reverse complement strand
CCTGTTGAAGCATATACATGAAGTGTTTTTCTGGAAATGCGTAGCAGGTTTAATACATCATTAGCCTTCATAGTTATTATTATAATATATTAATTATATAAATGGTTATTGAAATTATTCATAATATCTCCGCAGCTTCCCTAGCTTCATTGTTACAAAAGTTATAAACTGGAATGCTTTCAAAAATATTTTTTATTTTATCATTTTCTCTCAGTAATTCATATTCATTAATTATTGTAGTTGTGATGCTTTCATTTAAATTATTTATATAATCTAATGTTCTCACATTCCCTCTGAATATGTCAATAAAAATATTGGTGTCAATAATCATTCGAACCCCGGGAAACTGATCTCTTTCTGCCTTCATTGGTGTCCTTTTCTAATTTATCTGATTCTTCATTACTTAAGATCTTAAAGTACTTTTGCAGAAGTTTTGGATTTACCTTTTCGCTGTTTAATAAATCTGTCAAAATTTCCGAAAATGATTTCTCTCCCTTGATATTTTTTAATCTTTTATACACGTCATCGCTTATGGAAATAACTTTTACCATCTATGCATACATCCATATGCATATTTAAAATTTCCTAATCGATCAGGATATTGTACTATATCTTTTTATCTCATAATCTAATAATAAACCATACTGACTTTATTCCATCTTTACCGGAAAAATTATAATAAAGATAAACCCATTTAACATTATGAAAGCTTTTATTTTAAAAGAACCGGAAAAACTTGAAGCTGTAGATATGGAACCTGAAGAACCTGAAGAGAATGAGATACAGATTAAAACCATGGCGTGTGGCATATGCGGGACTGATTTCCATGCGTATCATGGAAAGCACCTTGCAGTAAAATACCCAGTAATCCCCGGACATGAATTAAGCGGCATCGTGTCAAAAACCGGAAGTAACGTAAAATCTTTTCATCTCGGTGATCATGTTGTAGTTGACCCTAATATAACCTGCGGTCACTGTGATTACTGCAAGGAGGGAAAAGAAAACTTCTGTGAGAATATGAGAAGTGTGGGGATAAATTACCCAGGGGGATATGGGGAGTATGTAACTGTTCCAGAGAAGGTGGTTTACAGTGTACCTGAAAATATGGACTTTAAGCATGCGGCGATGACTGAGCCCGTAGCCTGCATAATTCATGCATTTGAAACAACTGATGTTCATCTGGGAGGGTCTGCAATTATTCTGGGCACCGGTTTTATAGGACTCACATTTCTTCAGATATTAAAGGGCATGGGTTATTATCCCATACATGTAATGGGTAGAAATCCTGTCAGGAACAAACTTGCAGCAAAATATGGCGCTGATGCATTGTATACCAGTGCCGGTGAAATAATGAACAGCCCGATTATGGGAAAGGCCAACCTGGTGATTGAGGCAACAGGTGATGATAATGTTCTCGCCCAAACAGTAGATATGGTTTCACCTTCTGGAAAAATTTTTGCTTTCTCGGTATATCCCCCCGGAGAAAATGTAAGCATAAATGCGAACAAAATTTACAGCAAAGAAATTTCTATCTTCGGTGATTTCATAAATCCTTATACTATGAAAAAGGCAATAAACATGATAAATTCGGGGCTTATTGATTGCAATGGCATGGAAGATCATATAATAGGTTTGAATGATATAGGCAATTTATTTGATTCGGGAAAAAAGGACTTTATCAAGCCTATTATTTCTTATTATTCGTAGATTTCAAATTTATATCTATTTTTTCAAGAATATTGCAGAGCTGCTCTATATCCTTTGCAGGGAGAGATGAGATAGATTCATTTATGATTGTTTTAATTACACACTGGAGTTCATTGAATACTTTCACGCCCTTGTCAGTTATCTGTATGTTGATTACCCTGCGGTCGTCGTTGCTATGTATTCTTTTAACAAGGCCCATCTGTTCCAGGCCGTCAGTAATATCTGTGACCCAGCCCTTGGCCAGTGAGAGTTCATCGGCAAGGTATTTCATATTTCTTGGTTCGGTGCTTACGAGATATAGTAACTTATAATCGGTTCTGGTGAGGGAATATTCTCCTATTCTATCCTTTATCCTGGAACTGTATTGAGTTAGGATACTGTCAAGCATGGACCATATTGTAATAGTTCTCTCCATTATATTACCTCTTCATCTTTACTGCTCTGTCAGATATGTCTGAACTTTCTGGTTTTGTTTCGAGCTTATCTGCTTTTTCTGCTTTAGGTTTTCTCAGCGGCTCACGGAATATTGATACCAGTGCACCAACAAAAACGATTGCAGCGCCTACATAGAAAACAATATGCAGAGATTTCATGAAAGCTGGTGCAAATATAGTGGGGAACCATGTTCTAGCAGTCATTGCTACATAGGCACTATGCGATATAGGAATTGTTGGATATAATTCAAGAATTGCTTTTATCGGGTTAATTCCCAGAAGAGCCCCGAATATTGCCTCTGTGGGTGGAAGCTTTGCCATTATACCAGCTAGGTTACTTCCCCCTCCGGCACTGATAACTGCAGATGATAAGGTATGCGGGAGTGTAGCTGTTAATCCCAGTATAAGTATTGAAAAGAATATGCCCATACTTGCAGTCGTACCCACATTTCTCAGGGTTGATAACATTCCCGAGGCGGAACCCCTGACATCAGGAGGAACAGATGACATGACAGCAGCTGTATTCGGTGCTGTAAATATTCCCATTCCGGCTCCGAACATGAATAATAATATAGCCATAAATATGTAAATAAAGTCTGCAGGAAGCAGTACCAGTAGGAGAAGTGCCACACCCGAAACTATAAGCCCTGCTGAAGCAAGCCATCTCTGGCCATGTGTATCCGAATACCTTCCTGCAAGTGGTCCGAATATTCCCATGGCTACTGTCATGGGAAGCATATATATTCCCGCCCAGAATGGTACTGATGCAAAATGATATCCATGTATGGGAAGCCATATGCCCTGAAACAGTATAATTATCATGAACATGAAACCCATCATGCCCATGCTTGATATCATTCCTGCAAAGCTACCTGCTGTGAAACCCCTGATCTTGAATAAACTCAGATTGAACATTGGATCTTTTACCTTTCTCTCAACAAATGGAAATGCTATAAGCAGTATAGTACCAACAATAAGGGCAACCTGCACCCATGGATTGCCCCATCCCATTGCACTGCTCTTATATGGAGCTATCCCGTATGTGACCCCTACCAGTAATATAATTAAACCACCTGCAAATGTGATGTTTCCCGGTATGTCCAGCCTCTGTTTTTTTCTTGGAGATGTTTCTTTCAGTTTAAGGTAAGACCATACTGTTCCTACAATACCTACGGGAACACTGACCAGGAATATATATCTCCAGTTAATCGTTGCAAGAACACCACCAACAACTATTCCAATGCTCATTCCCGCTGTTGCCGCAATGGCATTTATTCCCAGTGCAAACCCCCTTTCTTCCTTCTTGAAATTGTCGGTAATAATTGCATAACTGTTGGCAAATATGAATGAGCCACCCACTGCCTGTATAATTCTAAATATAATAAGTTCCAGAGCACCGGTATCACGTGTTCCCGGCGTAAGATATAGTAATATAGACCCGACTGTAAATACTGCAAAACCCATATTGAAAAGTCTGACTCTCCCGAACATGTCAGATAATCTTCCTATTGTAACCAGAAGTACTGCGGTTACTATCATATATCCCATCAGTATCCATAGAAGGTATACGAATGAATTTGGTTGTAATGGATTTAATTTGATTCCGGTAAATATTGCCGGCAGAGCTATAATTAGAATACTCATATTTATAGTGGCCATCAAGACTCCCATAGTCGTGTTGGATAAGGCCACCCACTTCTCCTGAACCATGATAGTTAATTATTTTTTATTATTTAAAGGTTATTTTACGAAATTATTTATTAATAAACAATAATGTAGTCAAGAATTATTTTAAGTAATAATATTCTCCCTCTGCCTTCTGCTGGCGATCCAGTGCACTGTTCAATTTATTAATTCTGGGCCTTTTTGTAATTTCGTCACGCCTGAATGTAATTCCCAGTTCCTTGAGAAATGTATTCATACCTTCCCGCATGTTCATAGGACCAATAGAGTTGCCGTATACACCCTGACTGCCCTTAAAAACTATAAGCGCATCTGAAATTAGATCTATAAGGTAAATATCATGATCCACTACTATGGCACTTTTTTTATTATTCTCTATTACCCTTCTTATTATTCTTGCAACGCTCATCCTGTATGAAGAATCTAGATGTGCCGATGGCTCATCTATAAGGTACAGATCTGCGTCTGTTGCCAATGTTAGGGCGATAGATGTACGCTGCAGTTCCCCACCGGAGAGATCCCCCATACCTTTATCATATAGTTCCTCTATATTAAGCGGTGAAAGAATTTCATTCTTGATAAATACGTCCTCCATTTTTTCCTTTAATGCATTGGAAAGAAGTTCGTAAACGGTCCCATCATAATCACTTGATATGTACTGAGGTTTATATGCTATTTTCAGTTCATTTTCAACAGAACCTGAATCGGGCCTGACAACGCCTGAAAGAATTTTAACAAATGTCGTTTTTCCCAGTGCATTCTGCCCGAGAACACCGATTATTTCTTCCCTGTTTATGTAACCCTCTCCGATACTCAGATGGAAATTATCATAATTTTTTTGCATGTTAGTCCATGATGTTACCTGTGTTGTTACCATCGTTCTTTTGCTGGATTTAACAGTAAAATCTATGGATGTCGGGCGTATCCTTACGTTTTCTTCTCTTATATAACCAGAGAGGAATTCATTAATCGCCTTATTTGTGGATTTTTCCTTTGTAATTACACCGTATGCGCCGGGACTTCCATAAACAAGATTAACCTGATCTGCCATTTTGTCCAGTATGGCGAGATCGTGTTCAACAACCAGGACGGTCTTAGATTTTGAAAGTTCACGTATTATTTCAGATATGCGTAGCCGTTCATGGATATCAAGATATGATGAGGCCTCATCAAAAAGGTAAATATCTGCATCCTTCATCAGTGCCATGCCAACTGCCAGCTTCTGCAATTCGCCTCCTGACAGTTCCTTTATATCCCTGTCAAGTGAAGAGGACATTGCAAGTTCATCTATTATAATGTCCATATTGCCGTGATCATTATTTTTCATTATCTCACGGACAGTGCCATTGACCACCCTAGGTATAAGATCAACATACTGATTTTTCAGCACCGCTTTCTTTTTTCCACTGTATAAATCCCGGAAATACTGACCCATTATGCTCTTGGAAAATTTCTCTATAACGAAATCCTGTTCATTCTTTCTTTCCATATCCCCGAAATTCGGTATAAGCACACCGGCAAGTATATTCATCGTTGTAGTTTTCCCCAGTGCGTTTTGGCCTAGAATTGCATTAACCCTTCCTGTTCCCAGTTCAGGTAGTGAATAAAGCCGGAATGAATCAATTCCATACTGATGGACTATGTTTTTATTCAGCTCGTCAGGTATGCTTACTATCTTGATGGCATCAAAGGGGCACCGTTTTACGCAGATTCCGCACCCGATACACAGTGATTCTGTAATTACAGGAAAATCATCAGACTGCCCCGGAAATTCAATTGTCTTTGCCCCATTACGAACAGGCGGGCAGTAGTACCTGCACTCATGGTTGCATTTTTTCGGATGGCACCGTTCCCTGTCTAAGATTGCTATATGCATATTATATTCTCAAAAATTTAGTTGGATTTCCAGTATTCATCCGGTATTTCACTATATATATCGAACTGGCTATCATGCACTGCGGATGTACTGATATTCATTTCAGACAGTTCCAGAACCCTCAGAACATTCAGTATCCAGTAATGTATACGCCATTCCCTTCCATCAAAAAGTGTTGTTTCCTCTCTCTCGGTTTCGAGTATTCCAAGATCTTCCATTGTATAGAAAACGTCCCGATCCTCAGGTTCAAGCATGTTATCAATAACCCTTGTACTATATCCGAAGAAATTAATAATATGCTCAGCTGAAGATTCTGATTCTTCAATACCCATCTTCCTATTCTGGAGGCTCAATCCGTTGCTTATTGCTCTTGACAGTTCATCGATTTTGACATATGTCCTGTTTCTTAATTTTACCATTTCCATGTTACTTGTTGCCACATTAATCACCTTTAAAGTAAACATACCTTATTACATGTGAATTAATAAGGTTATTTAATTTTGAATAATAATATGCCATTTGTATTATATTAATGTTTCCAGCAAGATGAAAAATTGTTCTATATAGCATATATAGAATATATAGGTAATATTTATAATATTTAGAAGCCTGACAAAATTAGAGGCTCGATGAGTTCAGATATTGATAAATCAATGGACATGGCAAAATCTTCCCGATTCCATTATAAAGTTTTATTTATATCAGGTCTGGGTTTTTTCACAGATGCTTATGATCTCTTTATTATTGGCGTTGTAATACTCTTACTTCCATTGGCCGGGTGGCAGAGAATAGGCGTATTTTATGAGGGATTAATAACATCAACAGCACTCCTGGCGGCAGTCATCGGTGCTATTGTATTCGGGCGCCTCCTTGATTACTCAGGCAGAAAGGCAATATACGGGCTTGAACTCATAGCCCTGATAGCAGGTGCCCTGGGAAGTGCATTCCTGACACCCGTTAACAATATATTTGCACTGCTATTCTGGAGATTCCTTCTTGGAATAGGCATCGGTGGAGATTATGCCACCAGTTCAACGATAATGACAGAATATTCTAACACAATGAACCGTGGAAGATTTGTTGGTATGGTATTTTCCATGCAAAGTTTCGGACTTATAGCCGGTCCGCTTATATCCATTGCGTTTCTCTCCAACGCTGTATCATCTTATATAACATGGAGGCTCCTGCTTGCCATAGGTGCATTTCCAGCAATTATAGTAATATATTTCAGGAGAAAAATGCCCGAGCCGCCCAGATATACTGCAGATGTGAGGGGTGACTATGCCCAGGCGGCTAAAAATTTGAAGGATTTTACAGGGATAAGCTCTGATGAAAAGCCTGGAGAAACAGTAAAGGCTCCATGGTATATACTTTTCAAGGACAGGAAATTTCTTCTTACACTTATAGGTACTGCAGGCGCATGGTTTTTAATGGACTGGGCTTTCTACGGAAACTCAATTATGTCAAACAGCATACTTGCCTTTTTGATTCCATCGTCAGTTACAGGCATACACGCTATTATACTTACAAATGAGTACTCAGCTATGATATTCGGAATAGCAGCCTTTCCTGGATACTGGCTTGCCTCATTTACCATTGATAGAATAGGAAGGAAACCTGTTCAGGTGACCGGTTTCGCCATGATGGCAATTTCATTTGCAACAATATCACTTTTAGGTTTTCTTACAACGTATAAATTCCTTGATTATTTCCTTTTAATCTACGGGATAAGTTATTTTTTTATTATGTTTGGCCCGAATGTGACAACATTTGTATATCCTCCGGAGGTATTTCCAATATCAACCAGAGGGCTGGGGACAGGTATATCATCTGCCGGAGGGAAAACAGGCGCATTCATAGGAACCTTTGCCGATACAATCATATTATCAATTACAGGTATTCATTTTCTTATGGGAATCCTTGCAGTGATTGCATTCATTGGAATGGTAATTACCATACTGCTGCTGCCCGAAACAAAACGTAAAGATCTCGGAAAAACATCCCGGGAGGGCGAGTTTACAAATACAGGAAAGTGAAAAGGCTTAATAATATTTAAACATAACCTGCAATCATATGGAAATTGTTTTTCCCGATCCAAAAAATAAAGATATGCTCAGCCATTATATGGAGTCCGAAAATGGTGGTATAAAAATTGCAGGCGTGAAATATGATTATAGCTCTGATAAATTTTCTTCTGGCTTAATTAAAGAATTTTTTTTACGAAATAATATATTTACAGGTTTTGAGGATCGGATTTCCGGAAATATTGAGGCGAAATTAAGGAATAAAAAAACTAAAATCATGGGGATACTTAATGCAACGCCGGATTCATTTTTCAATGGTTCTAGAGTTGCCGGTACAGAAGCCATTGACCGCATGATAGATTTGAAACCTGACATAATTGACATAGGTGGTGAAAGCACAAGACCCGGAAGTTCAGAAGTTGATCCTGAAACAGAATTTTCAAGAATTAAAAGTATACTTGAATATATAAAGTCAGTTTCAGATATACCAGTATCCGTTGATTCTCGGCATTATGATACAATAAAAAGATCAATAAAGTATGGAATTGATTATATAAATGACATATCTGGATTTGAGGATCCGCGGATGATCAATATTGCAAGAGACAACGAAGTGAAATGTATAGCCATGCATATGAGAGGTACCCCGCAGAATATGGGCCAATTTACTCGCTATGATAATATTTTTGTTGAAATTAACATATTTTTTTATAACCGGATAAATGCAATGATTCAGGCTGGCATTGATCCAGAAAATATTATACTTGATCCGGGAATAGGATTTTCAAAGGATTTTCATGGGAATATGTCTATTCTCCGTTCCCCGTGGTCCTTTTTCCTAGGATTTGATACACTATTCGGAACTTCGAGGAAAAGCATTATCGGAAAAATAACTGGAAGCAGTGTGGAAGATAGGGCTGGCGGGACAATTGCCACATCTATTTATCTAAACAATAACGGGGTTGATGTAATCAGAGTACATGATGTTTTGCCTAACAGGGATGCTATAAAGATGTACAGATACATTGAAGATTCTTGAACGCCCTCTTCTCCCCGTTAATCGGCAATTGTTAACGTTAATAACGCGAAGTTTATATATTTTCTACCAATGGATGAAACATGATGAGAGTCCCGTATAAGGTTAAACTTCCTACAGGAGAACGCTATACTTTCATAAAAAATACGTTGGGATCCAGGGACCTTTATACGGTTTGTGAAGAGGCACACTGCCCTAATATAAGCGAATGCTGGGAAAGTGGAACGGCGACATTCATGATTCTTGGGTCCAACTGCTCGAGAGGTTGCAGATTCTGTGCAGTTACACATGGAGGCATGCTCCCCCTGGACCCGGAGGAGCCGGAAAAGGTATACGAATCTGTTAAGCTCATGGGACTTGATTATGTGGTAATAACATCCGTGGACAGGGATGATCTACCAGATAAGGGATCCTCGGCATTTGCGGCCGTGGTAAAAAAGGTCAGGGAGCTGGGAATAAAAATTGAGGTTTTAATTCCGGACTTCAGCGGCAATCAGCAAGATATAGACAAAATAATAGAATCAAAGCCAAATGTGATAGCACATAATATTGAAACAGTTAGGAGACTGACTCCATCGGTTCGTGACCTGCGGGCAGGGTATGATCAGAGTCTGGCAGTTCTTAAATATATAAAAGAAAATGGTAAAAATACCATAACAAAATCATCAATAATGATTGGTCTGGGAGAGACCGATGAAGAGGTAATAGAGACCATGAATGACCTGAGAGGGGCAGGAGTCGAAATACTAACTGTTGGCCAGTATCTCAGGCCTACCAAAAAACAGTTAGAGGTAAAGGAATATTCATCCATGGATAGATTCAAATTCTTTGAAAAAAAGGGTTATGAGATTGGATTTTCCTTTGTGGCCTCCGGCCCGCTTGTGAGAACTTCTTACAGGGCAGCTGAAGGATATATAAAAATGAGGGATAAGCATGATTGAGGAAACTGATATTAGCAAGGAAGGTTTGTTGACCGCATATAAGAATATGGTAATGGAAAGGCTTTTTGATAAGAAAATGCTCAATGCTAGCAGGCAGGGATTTTTACCATTCTATATTCCACTGATGGGGCATGAAGCTATACATGTTGGACTGGGCATGGCAATAAGGGATGAGGATTTCTTTTATCCCTATTACAGGGATTTCGGTGTACTGCTACAGATGGGTATACCAATAGATACAATCCTATCCCAGGTATTTGCAACTGCCACAGATAATGAAATAGGGAGAGATATGCCGGATCATTTCTCACTGAAAAAATATAATATAGGTGCGGTTATAACACCTGTTGCCGGGCATTTAACATCAGCAACCGGAATTGCATATGCAAAGAAATACAGGAAACAGAAGGGTTCTGTAATCACAACATTTGGAGACGGTGCAACATCGACGCCTGATTTTCATGTTGCCATGAATTTTGCAGGAGTTTATAACTTGCCCATGGTATTTTTTGTTGAGAATAACCAGTTTGCCATATCTGTTCCAACATATCCAAGTACTGATAAGGCCTTCAGCAACACCTATGAAGAAACGAGAGGTGCTATCTATAAAAAGGCAGAAGCTTACGGATTCACAGGAATAAGAATAGACGGTACAAATTTTCTGGAAGTTTACCGGGCAACAAGACAGGCGCTGGAAAGTGCTGAAAACCAGCCTATACTTATTGAAGCAATGACTTACAGAATGGGTCCCCATTCAACAGCCGATGACCCGAATAAGTATAGAACCACAACAGTAATAGAAGGTGGAGATAAGGACCCTCTTGTTGTAAATCAGAAAATGCTGAAGGACATGAAAATTTTAACCGATAAGGATATCAGCAACATAAATGCTGAGATGGATGAAACAACATCACAGCTTATAGACAAATATGAAAAGGCACCGAAACCCGATAAGAGTACCATGATGGGAAATCTGTACGAGGATGAACCGTGGTACATAAGTGAGGAAAGAGGTGATATACAATGACCCAGATGACCATGGTAAAGGCACTTAACAGTGGATTGAATAATGCAATGGAAAAAGATGATTCAATAATACTTTTGGGAGAGGATGTAGGAACAGATGGAGGGGTGTTCAGGGTTACTGAGGGATTGCTTGCAAAATATGGCAGAGAGAGGGTTATGGATACACCACTTGCGGAGTTGGGTATAGTGGGATTCGGAATAGGAATGTCCATGGCCGGACTTAAAGCTATACCGGAAATTCAGTTCCAGGACTTTATTTACACTGCTATGGACCAGATTATAAACCAGATGGCGAAACTCAGGTACAGGACCAATGGAGATTACACATTACCCATGGTTCTGAGAACCCCCTACGGCGGGGGTGTTCACGGAGGACCCTACCATTCACAGAGTGGTGAGGCATATTTTACACATACACAGGGGCTTACTGTTGTAACACCTTCAAATCCATATGATGCAAAAGGATTATTACTTTCTTCCATAGAGTTGAATGACCCTGTTATATTTCTTGAGCCCAAGAGATTATATTACGCCGGGAAAATGGACGTTCCTGACGATTATTATAAAATCGACCTTAGAAAGGCTAACGTCATAAGGGAAGGGGATGACCTTACAATAATAACGTATGGACCGGCTGTGCCACTTGTTAAAAGCACTGTGGAAAAGAACAGTGTAAATGCACAGATAATAGATTTGAGAACTTTGAGCCCGTTCGATCTTGACACGATCATGGCAAGTGTGAAAAAGACAGGAAAGGTACTCATAGTTCATGAGGCCCCAAAGATGTTCGGTGTAGGTGCTGAACTTTCGGCCACAATTTCCGAGAGAGCTATTGATTATCTTGCTGCACCTATTCTGAGAGTTACAGGGCTTGATATACCCATACCCTTTGCGCTGGAAGATTATTATGTGCCAAACGAGAAGAGAATAATGGCGGCAATAGAAAAACTGTTGAAATACTGATTTGGTGATAAAGATGTATACTGTTAGTTTACCCCCAATTGGTGAGGGCATTCAGGAAGGAGAAATAGTAAAATGGAATGTAAAACCGGGCGATTCGGTGAAGAAAGATGATGAACTGGTAGAGGTTATGACGGATAAAATAACCGTAAAGATACCGTCACCTGTTGCAGGGAAAATTGTTAAAACCCTGGTCAACGAGGGTGAAACCGCTATGATAGGGGAAGCAATCCTTGAAATTGATTCGCCTGATGAATCAAACACGCCTTCAGGAGATAAAAAGGAGGTGCCGGCCCTGAAACAGGAGGTTTCGATAAGTACAGATGAGAAAATACCCAGTGTGAAGGCAACCCCTGCAGTTCGTGCATATGCAAGATCACAGAATGTGGATATTCTGAAGGTTAAACCGGCATCTGCTGATGGAAGGATAACAAAGGATGATATAGACCGTTTCGCATCCCAGAAAACCGTGGAGGCACCGAAAGCTGTTGCAGGCGCATCCAGTGAAGATGAAATATTCACACCCGCCGGTATAAGGAAGATCATATTTGATAAAATGACAAAATCAAAGCAGATAATACCGCATTTTACCATTACAGATTTCATAGATACAGGCAATATAGAAAAATCCATAAAACAGTATACTGGAAAGAGGTATCTGAGCTTCACAGCCTTTTTTGTAAAGGCTGTAACGGTTGCCTTCAAGGATTTCCCGAAGCTTAACGCTATTTATAATGAAAATGATAAGACCTACACAATAAAGAAAAGTTATAATATCGGTGTTGCAGTGGATTCTCCAACAGGATTAACCGTTGTGGTTGTAAGAGATGTTGCATCAAAGAATCTATTCCAGATATCAGATGAAATAAAGGATATGGCAGAACGTGCTAGAACGGGTAAGCTACAGCTACAGGATGTTCAGGGTTCAACATTTTCGGTGACAAATATAGGGTCTATAGGTGGAATAATGGCCACACCCATAATAAATTATCCTGAAGTTGCAATACTCGAGATTAATTCCAGAACATCCGGCTTCGTGAATGGGGAGCTGAGACAGGGGCTTTATCTTACACTTGCCTGCGACCACAGGCTGATAGACGGAGCCGAAGCTGCCCGTTTCCTCGGCAGATTAAAAGAGGTTCTTGAATATCCATTAATGTACATTGGTGATTGAATGGATTTCGATGCTGCGTTTATAGGGTCCGGTGCCGGGGGTTACTATTCCGCCCTGAGATTGCTGAAACATAAAAAAAAGGTTCTGATCATTGAAAAGGAAAAATTCGGCGGTGAATGCCTGAATTACGGGTGTATCCCATCCAAGGCCCTTATAGAACTGAGCGAGGGAATCGAATATTTGAAGGATATGCCTGGAGTTTCCATGAAATACAATCTGGATATGAAGGAGTGGCAGAAATGGAAGCAATCAGTTGTTACACGGATAACCGGCGGTGCAGAGAAACTGTGCCTGAGCCTCGGAGCGAAGATAGTATACGGCACAGGGAGCGTAAAGGACAGAAATACTGTTACGGTCAATGGAATCGATTATTCGGCGGAAAACATAGTCATAGATACCGGATCTGTACCTGTGAAAATAAAGGGTATAGATGATGTTTACTATAACAGGGAAATACTTGCCATGGAAAACATTCCTGACAAACTGGTGATAATAGGCGGTGGATATATAGGTGTTGAAATGGGAACCGCCTTCAGAAAACTGGGATCCGACGTTTATATAGTTGAAATGAAAGATAGAATACTTCCAGAAATAGAGGAAGACCTTGCAAGGGAAGTTGATAAAAAGCTCAGGAAGCTGGGTGTTAAGATCATGACAGGTAGTAAGGTGCAATCAGTGAAGAAAAACAAAAAGTATACAGTTACAGTAGAGGGTGCCGATAATATAGAGGCGGATACGGTTCTCATGTCGGTAGGACGCATACCCAGTACAGCAGATACGGGAATAGAGAAACTGGGAATACAGATGGATGGAAAATTCATACAGACAGATGAACACAAAAGGACAAATATAAACAATATATATGCCATAGGAGATGTTTCTGGTGGCCCCATGCTGGCACATAAGGCATTCTATGATGGATACGTCGCTGCAGAAAATATTCTAGGTAGTGATACTGTTGTAGATTACAGGGCACTTCCCTTTGTTGTTTATACAGACCCTGAAATAGCATTTACTGGAAAAGCCGGTAGCAAATATAATAAAATACCGGTACTTGCAAACCCCAGATCGCTGACCATGAATCAGAAGGAAGGCTTCTTCAAACTTTACTACGATGATGATGGAAACATAACAGGTGCTGGAGTGGCTGCACCTCGATCCTCCGAATCTATAACTGAAATCAGTCTTGCAGTAGAATCAGGGCTTTCCATAGATGACCTGTTTCTGACAATACATCCGCATCCCACAGTTTCTGAGGGATTAAAAGATGCGGCGGAGAGAAATGACTAATTACTGGACCGATCTGGGAAAAATAGGATACAGTGATGCACTCAATTTACAGTATAAGCTCGTAAAGGCCAGGAAGGATAATCAAATTCCTGATACTGTATTATTTCTGGAGCACTATAGTGTTTACACCATAGGCAGGAAAAGTGACCCCTCAAATTACAGTAATGTAGATGTAATAAAAACAGATCGTGGCGGAGATGTTACATACCACGGTGAAGGCCAGCTTGTCACATATTTTATTTTTGATGTAAGAATCAACGGCAAAAAGGAGGTCAGGAAGCTTCTTGAAAGTATAGAGGAATCATATATAGATATGCTGAAATCCTATGGTTACAGGGCCATGCTATACGGGGAGCCCGGCATATGGATCGATGATAGAGGAGAGAAAAGGAAGGTTGCCTCACTGGGAATGGCTGTTGATGATTATGTTTCCTATCATGGCATGGCACTCAATATATCACCATCGGTAATGAAGGGCTTCAGCCTCATAAATCCATGCGGCATGAATAACAATGTAATATCCTACGTAGATATACCAAGAGAGAAGGCAATAAAATCTCTGATAAATGAATTTTCCATGCATTTCGGAAGGTTTACTGAAGTTGAAAACAAAAATATGCTCAGGATTCCCTTTTAATATCCCATATACGTTCTACTATCCCGAGACGTTTGTTTGATGCCAGCGCCTGCATAAAGAGCACAGATGAAAGCCTGTTAAGATATATCATAATATACTTGTTCATGGGCATCTGTTTTGAAACGAATACGGCAAGCCTTTCGGTTCGGCGGGCAACGGTTCTTGCCATGTGCAATGAAACCGCTTCCAGACTTCCATCTGGTATTACAAAAAGCTTTATTTTCCCAATTTCTTTCCGGTATTCAAGAACTCTCTGCTCCAGCCATTTTACGTCCTCTTCCTTTATTGTCCT
>JAKAAK010000243.1 GCA_021797025.1 Thermoplasmata archaeon | reverse complement strand
ATTACCACATCCGGTAACGCACTTGAGTAGAGCTGGTATGAGAATACTTTCCCTGTTTTTCCCATGCCTGTGTATGATTCATCAACGCAAACAATAAGATTGGGGAATTCTTTTGCCAGATCTGCAAAGAAATCAGGATAGACAGAATGTATGCCACTTTCTACCTGTATAGGCTCCAATATTATGGAAGCCGAACCTGCATTTACCAGATCCTTTATATGGTCCATCACATCATTTCCACTTGGGAACGGTATTTCAAATTCTCTGCCATACTTTAATAAATCGTATCCATTCTTGTTAATATATTGTCCTGATTTCCCATGATATGCACCTTTTACTGTTATCACAGGCCCGAGATCTGAAAGGGCAGTCAGGGCTATATCACAGGCCTCGCTACCGGAGGACGAATATATACCAGAGGATTCATGCATGCCGGATAGTTCAGAGAGCCTTGAAATGACATTTTCTGCTGATTTGTTGTATGACACAGTCAACGGGTAATGAAGAGGCTTTGTGGAAATATGTTCGTATATAGCCTTTATTATTTCTGGGTTCATCTGACCAAGTATATTGTTTGATTCAGAAAAATTTACCAATTTACTTCCATCGCCGGTGAAAAGATAGGAACCTTTCCCTCCCTGGAACGTTATAGCCATTATATCATATTATGGAGTACTATAGAAATATATTTATTACAGATAATAAAAGAGTTATTGGCAACTTAAGAATTATATTAACAGGATATTATTGGAACCGGACTGGATAGAGGGCTGCTTTGATATATCACAGATATTAATATAGGCAGATTCATGGAATTTAAGTCACTAAAGTATATTTGATAAATGTACACAACCGACAATATATTAAATGTTCAATATAATGTAAAGTATTACAAGTCAAATTTATGTAAATCTCTATTTTTTCATCCATGTTATGGATGGAATTTTATAGCTTTTCTGCATATTTCTTATTGATTGAGAGTATTTTTTTCTACTCTTCCATTTTTAACTACAAGAACGACGTTTTCAGGGCGCAGAAGTGATACATCCTGCATCGGGTCTCCTCTTACTGCTATGAAGTCTGCTTTCTTTCCTTTCATCAATCTTCCAATATCTGACCTGCCAACACAATCTGCTGCCACAGATGTAATTGATTTAAGTGCATCAAGCGGCCCAACAACTTCAGATATATATACCGCTTCCCGGTAGTTTTGTCCGTGGGGTTCATCGTCACTGCCGACATAATCTGTGCCTGCAGCTATTTTAACACCTGAACTGTACGCCAGCTGTATATCCTTTTCCAGATGTGTCTTTATCATGGCATCCCTGTAATGGTTTACATCTGCACGCTTCACCTTATATACTGACATTGTGGGAACGTAAAACATTCCTTTATGTACCATTTTATTAACGTGGTCTTCCGTTAGTTCCAGCCCATGCTCAACACTGTCAAAATTTGCATCTATGGTATTTGTGATTGCATCCTTTCCATATGCATGTGCTGTTGCCTTTATATGCGCCCTGTGCGCTTCATCCGCTATTGCAGAAAGTTCTTCCACAGTAAATTCTTCCTTTATCAACCCACCTCCAACAAAGCTCCTGGATGCATATGCCTTTATCACTTCAGCCCCCTTACGAAGGTTCATCCTGACAGCTTTTCTGCATTCCCAGGGTCCATCGCAATAATATGAATATGAGAGTTGCCTTGCTACTTCAGGCGTAAACATTTTTGGATCATCATCTCCTCCAGTTTCAGCAAGTGAGAAACCAGCAGATATTATCCTTGGCGATCTTATCATACCGATTTTTTCAGCTTTCCCCATATCAAGTGACACCTTGTCACCGAGTGTTCGTATAGTGGTAAATCCACCGTTTAATAATTTTTGTGCATCCTGATACGATCTTAATGTGAGAAGCACATCAGAAGTAAGAACCCAGTCCATTAAAGACCTGGTCGGTGTTCCAAAAAAATGGGTATGTACATCTATGAGCCCCGGCAAGAATGTGAGCCCATCATAATTCTTATCGCTGTTCTTAGTTTCTTCTAGGTATTCTATTTCTCCTGTTGACTCATTTACCTCCATCTCCGCCTTTTCATGAAAGTGTTCCCCATCAAAAATTCTTCCGCTGTACCGCATCATGTTATATTAATTGGTACTATAAATCTCTATCCGGCATGTTAATATTTATGTTTGGCAGTACAGTTGTTTGAATAATGGCAGTCTATGCCAGGGATATCACTTTTAATTTTTTCTAGCCAATATATATTACCTATAAACTGGTAGAGTTAAGATTTAAAATACCTTTATAATATTTCCATAGATGTTTCTTTACGACTATGGCTTAGGCATCCTGCTGGGGCTATCACTTGCAGGCCCTCCCGGTTCCGTAAATTCAATTATTGCCAACGAAGCGCTGAAATCTCCGCTTCATGGCACACTGGTAGGTTTAGGTGCAATGACTGCGGATTTAACCTTTTTTGCCATAGTATTCCTGACCAATGGAATCATAAGCCCTACAATTCTGAAGGTTATATACGTAATAGGTGGTATTTTCATGCTTTACCTGGGCATATCAATACTCAGGTCAAAAATGCCATCAAAAACAAGGAAAGGCAATTATGTTCTAGGAGTAACCATGGGATTGACAAACCCTTTTCAGATAATATGGTGGTTTACAGTTGGTTTCTTCCTGCTCAAGGAACTGAGCATATTTTCCATCACTGGATTATATTCCGGAATCGTGGTGTGGACAATAGTATTTCCATATGTTGTGTGGCGTTTTGGAACGGGCTATGAAAAATACATTAAAATTGTTTCTGCAGCTATAATATTCGCATTTGCAATATACATACTGTTCGATGGATTGCACCTGATATTGAAATAATTATTCCCTGATTACACGTTTGCCATTAATTGAATACCTTTTTGTAATCAGCAAATTTATTGAATATACCAGTGATTTATGTTCCTCCTCATGTATCTTTTCTTCCAGTGACTCCGGTGTATCACTGTCAGATACTTCAACAACCCTCTGGTCTATAATAGGCCCATTGTCAACATCCTTTGTAGCAAAATGAATTGTGCAGCCGGAAAACCTTGCGCCGGATTTTATAACAGCTTCATGGACTTTCCCCCCGTAATAGCCTTTGCCGCCAAAAGCAGGCAATAATGATGGATGGAGGTTTATCATTTTGAAAGGATAAGCATCT
>JAKAAK010000050.1 GCA_021797025.1 Thermoplasmata archaeon | reverse complement strand
AGAATCCTTCCATGATTATAGCACAAAGACTAAATGGACAGAAAATAAAAAACCATAGTATTGTATCCAAAATCCTGCCTGTTGATTATTCTAAAGTAGAAAAGGAAATAACAGAGTCAATAAAATTGGTCAACCCGGATTTAGTTGTAGGCCTTGGTGTAGCTCCAGGTAGAAGCAAAATCACACCTGAAAAGATTGCTATAAATTATAAATATAGCGCAGCTGCTGATAATAGTGGCAGTAAACCGAATGAAGAATTAATCGATCAAACGCAATCCAATGGTATTTTCTCCACTCTGCCCGTAGAAACAATTGTTAATACACTAAGTGACAACGGTATTCCGTCTTCATTAAGTCTTTCGGCTGGGGGATATTTATGCAATTATGCCATGTTTATAATAGTCAGGGAATCAATGAAAAGTGGTGTGAGAGGGGGTGTTATCCATATGCCACTCCATGATAACTTTGTAGCTAAACATCCTGATATGAATTATCCTTCTATGGATATTAAGATGATCCAGGATGCCATAGAATTGTCCATAAAAACAAGTTTGCCCGCTTAAGTGTTAAAATAGTTAGTTGAGAATTTATATTGTGTTGTATAATTGATAGGTATGTGTCATACCACTCATAATATTGCAATTAACAATCTTAAGGGCTAATTCCTGTATAATGCATACTATTTTCTTAGTTTTAATTACCTCTGACATTATCATCCTCTACCCTCGAAAATATATTTCAACGAGCCACCTTTTTCCATAGTTATTATTTTTCTTCCACTGTGCCAAGTAACTCATAGTGTCATTTACAAACTTCTTTACAAGGTATTTCAACCTCTGCACATAGGATTCATAGTTTTTCTTGGCTGTTAAAGAATAGCTAGTGTCATTCCCTGTTACATCTGAATTTGCAATATTTTTAATTATAAATACATGAAGATTGATTTTGGCCATCACAACTTCATTGTCTGAATACAATCGTTCTATTGTTTTATAAGTATTAATTTACTATGGTTAGATAATATTGAATGGGGATACCATAGCCTTTTAACGATATGCATAATGGATTCAGATTTCCCTATAAGTGGGTCAAATTTCGCCATTGCAGTTTTTATTCTCTGTGAAAACACAGATTCTGGAAGTTCCATGGCATATTTATTTCCCAGTACATTGTTTATCTACTCAACTCTGTACGATATGTTCTCACTCCTAGTAATTCTAATTTCTATCCATATACATATACTACGTATATGTATATGACCAATAAAAAGGTAAAATACAATAGACGAAATAGGAGTCTATAAAAGTAATATATGAATTCAGAGAGAAAAATAACCGGGTTCGGATCGGCGATACTTTAATCTATTTTTTGTTAACCTTATCTGGACTTTTCTTCTTATGGTTAAAATAATACGCCTTATTTCTCTTATCAATATCTTTTGCAAGTTCAATTTCCTGTGTATCCCATTTTCTGGACCATACTATCCTGTTTTCACGAATCCAGTAATGTGATTGGCATGGAAGGCTCCAATTACCTATCGATGGGTAAAGCGAGACAGATTCTCCATTCCAAATAAGAGTCCAATCTGTTGGTGTAATAGGGGTTACTACAATTTCACCGCAGCCAGAGGGACACTTGTGCGTCGCGGTATTATAGCGAATGGATATATACAATACACCCTCTTTTGTCTCATCCGGGATAAATTCAACGAATTCAGGCCTGATTATTCTAATTTTTTTCAACATGCTCATCGTTATCTATACTATTCGTAATAATACCATATGTTGTGTTGTACTCATTTTCCCTATCTAAATAAAATCCCGATAATTTCTTCCATTTAATAACAGCAAGGGCTGCATTCAGGGCATTAATTTCTGCTATTTGTATGTTGCTTTCATATTCATTATTTCCATCTCCGTTTAAGCCGATTCGCTTTGTTATATGCCCATTAAAATCAGGGGTACACGTTGTGACTCGTGCATTGCCACCCAGAACGTCATCGGCATTATATATATCAATACCCGTGTCTATGAAACGTATCTTATTTTTAAGAAGAAAGTCAATTATCGCTTTCTTATTTTGTCCATCCATACAAAGAAATACAAAGTTCATTTCTTTTAATTCGCCAACATTTTTTTCATCAATGCATTGTGGATGTGGATATATATTACGATGCATCTTAGAATAGACTTCAGCAAACCGGTCAACTTTGCGCTGCCTTTGTTCGAGGTCATCAATGGCAGGCGCACCCGGAGCCCGGAAGGCATTATGTTGAAGGAAATAATCTCCGTCGAAAAGATGAATCTCCTCTACCGGAGTTTTAGCTATAAAATCGAGAACGTAGGAACCGGTACCACCTAATCCTATGATAGCTATTTTGCCAGTTTTCAACTTTTCATTAGCTGAAAAAATGCCAGCACGGCTAGTTGCAGTATCCATATAGCAGAAAACGGAGTTATCTTCTTGAGATGGAATTACTTGAAAAGTCCTGGCTGTTACTGTGGGGTCAATAACGTGAGCATGGCCTTCAAGTATTTTAACATAGGTTGTGATTTTTTCATAGTAGTCATTATAGCCCTCAGGACGCGGTTTCTGTGAGAATGATAGAGTTGCATGAAGATCTTCACATATCTTGTCATTCCTGTTAGGGTCGTTTACTAGCATTGAAAGTTGTATCCCCTCTGAATTGCATGGATAAGATCCTGCCCAAAGAACAACATGACTTTTTGGTTTTACAGTTTTATAGCCAGCTTCATCAAGAACAGAAATCAGTGTTCCATATGCAACGTTCTTCGTACTGTCTACATATGGTACATGCCTGACTAAAAGATAAGCATTTACAATGCTTATTTCATAGCCCTCGTCCATAAGTTTTTTTAGGTCAGGACTACGACTTAAAAGTTCTGGTAACATCAAAAATCATACCACTTTTAATTGCCACTGACTGTCCTTCAACCATAGTTCCGTGAGGTTGCTCCTTCGTACCATGATTGTATTGTACTGTAAATACATCAGTAAGATTAGTTTTCTGTGGAAATGCCAAATTAACTATCTGCATGTAGTTAATAATCTCTTCCAGCCAGGGTTTAGGTTTCCCGTTAACTATAATTTCAAATTTTTTTTCTTCTCCCTCCATATTTTTATCCTCCTAATTTTAGATTGTAATCTGCACCAAATATAAAAGCTTTCTTTCCAGAGTTAGTAACGCAATTCTAAACTCTGCCTTTACTGAAAAGGAAATGACAAAGTTTGGTTATCATGTGCGCTAGTTATATTCGAACGCATATAATTATACTATTTGGGTAATTATATTATTTATTCCACCGAGCCTATGTAGAGGAATCTCATCGTACTATATTTATCTAACTTTTGCTCGTACAAATAACTTTTGGTGCAATCACTATCCAATTTATAAAATAAACTGGAAACTCGATACTAGCATTTCCCATATCTTCTAGCCTGCAATATTATTGACTTGGAAAATCAACCTATGGCATTGGTTTTAATGCATGCGGCTTCTATGCGTTTATTTGTACTGGAACATTTACCCCCCTTTCTGAAATGAAAATATTGTAATGTAAATATGAAAAATTTGTATTAAATATATATCCTTGAATTCTCACCCAGTAATAAGCGTTTTCCAGCAGGTTTTAATAAATTTGCATTCATAATAACAGAATTTTCTCCTATTATGGAGTCGACTATTGCATTTTCTGTATCTATATTTGAATTATCCATTATTATAGAGTTCTCAATCGATGCTTTTTTTATGGTGCAGTTATCGCCTATGCTGGTATACGGGCCTATAAATGTTTTATCCTGTATAACAGTATTATCACCAATGATAGCTGGACCCCTGATAAGAGAATCATCCGACAATATAACGTTTTTCCCGATTGCAACTTTTCCTTTTACATTAGCCCTTTCCTCAATGTTTTTTCCTCTATCCAGTATGAGCATATTGGCAGCAAGTATATCATCAACGGTTCCAGTATCTTTCCACCACCCATCTATAATATCGTATCCAATATTCCTATTATCCTTTAAGAGCAGCTGGATTGCTTCCGTAATTTCATACTCATTCCTCCAGGATGGTTTCAACTTTTTTATATAATCAAATATAAGTGGAGTGAAAAAGTATATACCTGTAAGTACATAATTGGATGGCGGGTTTTCGGGCTTTTCTACAAGATTTACAAGCTTATTATCACGGAACTCGGCAACGCCAAAATCTTTCGGGTGCATTGACTTTGTTAAAACAATAAATGCATCATAATTAGATTTTTCAAATTTATCCATAAATGTTTTAATTTTGCCCTCTATTAAATTATCTCCTAAAATAACTACAAATTTATCGTTTCCAACAAAATTACTGGTTAGAGATATTGCATTGGCGATACCAAGAGGAGCACCCTGATCTATGTATTGAACATTGCAGTTAAATTCAGACCCATTACCATAATAATCTTTTACCTTTTCAGGTGATATATCGCCAAGTATCATACATATATCGTTTATTCCAGCACCTGTTAAATACTCCAGTACGTACTGGGACATTGGCTTATTCGCTATGGGTATCAACTGTTTGGGGCCTGTATGTGTCAGTGGCCTCAATCTTGTGCCGGCACCGCCATGCAATATAACTCCTTTCATAAATATGCGATATGTCTGATATATTTAAGTATTTGTTACAATAAGGTTCTTCCAATTCCCCGGAATATAAACATAAATAAAATAATAATATAATGTCGTTAATGAAAACTTTAATAATTGGTTCAGGTGGCCAGCTTGGAAAGGCAATATCATCTATTTTAGAAAATAGCATACCGCTTTCACACGATGTCATTGATTTAAGAAATGTAAACAATATAGAAAATATACTGAAAAAATATGACTTTGATACAATAATAAACTGTGCGGCGATGACCAGTGTGGATAAATGTGAAACTGAGATTGACAGTGCATATTACATAAACGGCTTATCAATGAAATATATTACAGATTATTGCATGGAGAATAATAAATACCTAATTCATGTTTCAACGGATTATGTTTTTAATGGCAATAAGGGAAATTACACTGAGAATGATATCCCATATCCAGTTAATTATTACGGAGTGTCAAAATTAATAGGCGATACCTATGTAAATTCTTATCAGAATTCATTGATAATAAGGACCTCAGGCGTATATGGTTCAAAGAATAATTTTCCATTATATGTAATAGACAAATTAAAAAACAATAGCAGCATAAATGCCTTTGACAATTATTACTCACCAATAAATGCTAACGTACTCGCATATTCAATATCAAAACTAATAAATTTAAAGTTAACCGGAATACTGAATATTTCTGGCTCCAGATTATCAAGATATGAATTTGCATTAAAAATAGCCGATAATTTTGGGTTAAATAAAGCTCTAATAAATAAAATGGATTATAATACTGTAAAATATATTGCAAAGAGGCCATATGATTCATCATTAAATAATGAAAAGGCAAAAGGTATACTGAAATTCAACTTTGAAGACATTGATTATAATTTAAGTGAGCTCAAAAAGAATATGGATAATTTAATTTAAAACCTATTGATTAACCTTTATGAAAACATTCTTGGTAACTGGTGGTGCTGGATTTATCGGCTCTAATTTTATTAACTATTTGCACAATAATTATGAAGATTATATAATAAATCTCGATAAACTATCATATGGTTCAAATTTAGATAATATAAAAATTAATTCACGTTATAAATTCATTAAAAAATCCATCGGAGATGATATAACGGAGATAATTGACAATACAGATTATATAATAAATTTCGCAGCAGAATCACATGTTGATAGAAGCATAGCCAATCCTGAGAGCTTTGTTTCAGAAAATATTAATGGTGTTCTTAATTTGCTGGAATGCATAAGAAAATCAAAGAATGACCCTGTGTTGATTAATATAGGAACAGACGAGGAATATGGAGATACAATAAACGGTTCTTTCACAGAACAGGATATGCTTAAGCCTTCATCGCCCTATTCTGCATCCAAAGCTGCTTCTTCGCTCCTTGCATTATCCTATTTCAGGACATATGGAATAAAAACTATGGTAACAAGGACATCAAATAACTTCGGAAAATACCAGTTCCCTGAAAAATTGATACCCAAAACAATTATAAGAAATCTATTAAATCTCGATATACCATTATATGGAAATGGCAAAAATATAAGGGACTGGATTTATACAGAAGACAATGTCAGGGGCATATTGACTGTGCTATTCAAGGGAAAATATGGTGAAATTTATAATATTTCGTCAAATAATGAGCTGGAAAATATCGATATAGTGGAGAAAATTTTTGATCTAATGGGGAAGAAAGGAAATATAAAATATGTTTCTGACAGGCCCGGGCATGATGTGAGATACTCAATAAGATCGGATAAATTAAAAAATCTGGGATGGAAACCGGAATATGGTTTCATGGATGCCCTAAAATTAACGGTTGAATGGTACATTAAAAATGAACAATGGTGGAGGCCATTGATCAAGAACAATACGTTGTCCGAGGAGCCATGGAAATTAAAATGGGATTAAAAATCTAAAGCCAGCTCATTTAAATGTTTTAAGTTTTTATCCTTTTCTGATATTATTATGTTATCAGGCAGACTTATATTTAATTCTTTATCATCATACCTTATTCCAGAATCAAGAGATTGGTTAAACTCATTTGTGGTTAAATACAGTACATATGAATCTTCCAGTGCAAGAAATCCATGGGCAAAACCTTCCGGGATATATATCATTTTGCCATTGGTTATTTCATATCCTACATGGCTTTTAAACGATTTTGAGTTTTTTCTTAAATCTATCCCGTAATCAATTATTTTGCCTGATATTACCGTAACTAACTTTCCCTGAGGTTCAGGATTTAACTGGAAATGGAACCCGCGGAAAACATTTTTTTTTGAAAACGATAGATTTACCTGTGCAAATTTATTATGTATATTTAAGTCCTTCAAAACTTTCTCCCTGTATACTTCTTCAAAGAATCCCCTATTATCATCGAATTTTTTACTATTTACTATTTTTATATCTTTAATGATAGGGTCGTCTGTAATTTCAAATGGCATTAGATGTTATTAATCTGTATTTAATAAATTTATTGAAGTATTAGGCGAGATTCTCTGGAATGCATTTCTCCATTCTGGATAAAATTGTTCTCTGGTATAAGTATGCTAATGTAAGTTACTAACCCTAAAGGAATATATT
This sequence comes from Thermoplasmata archaeon, assembly GCA_021797025.1. Next base: position 8,132 of record JAKAAK010000050.1, on the reverse strand, counting down.
AATTAATAATATTTACTTATAGATTTAGATGTTTTCTAATCTGCATGAAAGAATACCACAATACATTCGTGATCATAAAAAAGATTTTCTAGCCTTTTTAATAGCCATTGCATTCTTTATAGTATTTTCCATATTTTCTGTTCTGCAGTATTATTCACTGGGAACATCTGCCTATGACCTGGGAATTAACGCACAGAGCCTCTATGCTTTTATTCATGAAGGAGTGTTTTACTCACCATTGCTGGGTGAAAATACACTGGCGCAGCATTTCTCCATTTTTAAATTTACCCAGGTGCCGGTATATTACATATCCCCATCCCCAATATCTATAATGATATACGAAGACCTGTTTATTGTAATGGGAGGTTATATAGTATACCTACTATCAATGGAACTATTAAAAGATCACATAAAATCAGTGAAATTGCTTTATCTGGTATCAATCGGGTTTTTATTAGCCTATGAATTTTCTCCGTTCACAGAGAGTCTCATTTCATTTTCTTTTCACAATATGGCATTTCTTCCATTTTTCTTTTTACTTGCATTTTATGCTTTTTTAACCGAAAGAAGAGTGCTTCAGATAATCTCGATGGCATTTATAATAAGCCTGCATGCCAATTTTATTTATATTGTTGCTGTATTATTATTGTACGAATTCTTATTCCTCCACACATCGAGGGGAAAGAAAATCGGTACATGGTTATCAGCAAAATCCAAACCCACCGGGCTAAAAAATTTTAGCTATTTTATTATTTTCATTGCAGTTTTATATGGATATCTCATATTTGCTGAGTTTATGAAAGCTGATATTGCCGGGATATCATCATTTTCAGCACTACCAACAACAGGTGAAGTAGGGACACCAGTGAGTTCACCAATTGCATTGTTATTATTACTATTTCATAACCCTGGAGAATTTGCATCAATTATTGGAACAAATTCCGGTGGAAAAATATTTTACCTTAATCTTTTGTTCAGTTCAAATATTTACCTTCCGCTATTTTCACCAGTATCACTGATTCTTTTACTACCATATATTATGTATGCTATGCCATCCTCATACGGAGCATATTACCAGCTTGGTTACCAGTATTCTGCTATGGTAGTAGGAGCTATATATATATCTGCAATCATTGGTACATATAATTTAATATCTCTCGGAAAGTATATTTATAACCATAATAAATCTATAAGGTTACAGGCAAAGAAAGTATATGCAAAAATACATAATAGCAATACCTGGATACCTGTTATAAGCATAATTATAATTGTGGTACTTGTTATATCTATACCATTTGGGCTATTATCACCTCCAGATATACACCAGACTGACCATAGCACGATGAATGATATATTTAATGAGTATTCAGATGGAGCTGCCTCTTTCCTCATCAATGTTTCCCACAATTTGCCTCCGGATTCATACATACTGACAGAAAACTCATTGATGCCTTATTTTAGCAACCACCTTAATATATATTCCACTCCATGGTCACCAGGATATTATAATATCCTACCTGAATTTAGATACATTGTAATACAGAATAATTCTCTATGGGCTAAAATAGGAGGAAACATATCCCTGCAAAGTATCGTTAATAACAATTCTATAATTCACAATTACATGGTAATAGATAGTTATGCTCCAGCACATATAATGGTTTTCGAAAAGAAAAGTGATATGCCAACATCTGATAATAAGAATACACTCAATTCTGTCAAAAATGCTAATTTATACACATAATACATTATGTCTTTGATACAAAGTTTACATAGTTAAAAAGATATTATCAACAAATCTGCGTTATTGTAAATGTGGTTCTCTGATCTGTGGTTACAGTTATTCCTGTAAGATATTCATTCAGAGTAAAGTTTACAATGCCATTTTCATTATTCGCAGTAAATGTTTTCTGTTCAGAACTTATAGTTATATTGTGATTTATGTTTATCCTGTAATCTCCGGGTGGCATGAAGTTTATACTGGTGTTGTTGAATACAGTGATTTTATATGGAATAAATTCTGTTATATCGCCGTTATAATTCTTCTCCAGGAGGACCATTCCGGATTCCTCCATTAATATTCCATAATCTCCTGAATTCAGTTTATGATTTACAAGGGGAAGTGTATCTGTAATCACATTTGAAGAAATTGCAAGATTATAAAACCAGATTGAGTATGGATCAGCGATAATATATTGTGGGGTGCCGTTATATCCGTTAACCGGCAAAGTATAATTATAGAATTGAACAAGTTGCGGCATATTGTTCTGGATGGCTACTGAGGAGCCTTCAGGTATTGAGTTTATCATACTCTGGAGTTCACTGTCATATGCAGTGTAGTGTATATTTGAATAAGTGCCGTAATTCCCCATAACAAGATAATTTGCTACCGCCATATCGTGGTTATTGTCAGTTGCAAGATTTCCATAGGGTGTCAAAAGAACCCACGTAATAATAGCTACCGCAAATGCCATTGTGATAAATTTCTTCATATTGATATGGTGAAAATTCACATTCTCATGTTTTCCAATGAACACAGCGCCTGCAATGAAAATTCCTGGAGCAATAAGTGCAGGGTACTGGTAAAATATTGGCTGGAAGTAAGGGATATAGTTATGTGCAAATACTAGCCCGGCATATGGAAGTATAAGAATTATTTCAGGCACAAAAAAGGAAATAAACAGCAATGGCATTGTAACCAGAATAAAATATAGAATTTTTCTGAATAAAGAATCAGTAATTATCGATGGATTTTTTAATATTGCAGATATATTTAGAAACTGCAGCGTGTATGATGGTTCTGTAAGGTTAACTCCTATAAATGTTATTAGAATTAATATGATAAGCAGTGAATAATAATACTTCGGAATCTTTTTATGCCTCATTAATAGTATGATCAGGTAAAAAATAACTATTACCGCCCCCAGGTAATCTGTTGTGATAGCCAATAAAATAAAGAATAATGAAGACTTAAATTTATCGTATAGTATTAAACAATACCCGGTAAGGAATATTGTTGGAAATAGTGCTATAAAATGGAAATCAAACCATTCAACGCCAGTAAGTGGAAAATAAAAGAGCCATATAAGTGATAATAACAGTGCATAGTTATGGTTCTTTATAAGTTTCCTCCCTATGAAGTATACTGGAAAAACACCAGCATTTACCAGTACATCCTGGAATACCATAAGCCCTATCTGTGAAGGAAATAAACTGTAAAGAGGATACATAAAGAAATAAATTAACTTATTGTATACAACATGGGAAGTAAGTGCGTTTTTTATTAAATCTGATGAAACGCCCAGATCAAAGACGTTTGAATGAAAAGTAATATATTTCATGTATGACAGTAGAGAAGACGCAATGGAAACTACAATAAAAAAGGGGATTATAATTGCAAGGTCTCTTCCGGTATTTTTCTCCATATCAGAAGTTCATAAGGGAATTGAATATAAATATTAGCCTCGTTTTATTTAATGTTTTCATAATACAATAATAATTTTTTCTTTATATTTCCTGGAGAATAATATTTGGCCCTTTCATAGCCTCTTGTGATATAGTAATTTCTGTTTTCCAGTATACTGTATACACCCTCCGTTACTTCATGAATATCCATGGGGTTTACAAGCAATGCAGCACCATCAGACACCTCTTTAATAATATCTATATCAGATGAAAGTACTGGCAATCCCGTTTTAAAAGCCTCAACCACAGGGTATCCAAACCCCTCCTCCAGTGTTGGGAATAATAACATATCACATGCATTATAAATTTTATTAATCTTTTCATCATCGACATTAGTGAAAGTAATACTGTTTCCAACCTGGCTCCCAATCCTGACCAGCTGGTATGAATTGTCTAGTTTTTTCATTGTACTCTCGACCATTGCAAGGTTTTTTCTGGGCGCATCAGAAGATACAGATAATATCAATTTTTTATTATCAGGGAGCCCTAATTCTTTTCGTAAAAATTCTATATTATGCATTGGGAAGAAATTATTCGGTATATACGGCGATATTGCAGATATCTTACTCTCATTTATATTAAATTGTGTAACTATCTGATTTTTAACGTGGTTAGATACGGTGATGATATTATCATAGGTAAGATATTTTCTAACATAGCTTCTCATATATGCATCTTTGAGTTTTTCTAGAATCTGGCTATAAGCGAGGTTTCTGTTAAATGGTATTATATCATGTATAGTAACTACCATTTTTTTACTATTGAATATAGGTTTCATGGTCTGGGATGTTATATGGATAATATCTGGATTATTGTTTATGAAATCTATGCCTGATTTAAAAGCGATATTTGAAAACATGTAGTTAAAAAGGGTGCTCTTAAATCCTCTGTATGGTTTTTTGTAAAAGTTATCCAGATACCTGGCATTGAATATGAATTGTAATATTTTGCTTTCCGGGGCGAGCAGCGTATATAGATCCTTTGCATATTTACCAACACCAGTTCTAGTTGAGTCCACAGTAATATATGTTACCACAAAAGGTAATCGAAGTGTAATATAAAATATTGATGTGTAATAAAAGTATCAGAAAGGCTGACGGTATCGTTTCAATATTAGTTGACTTTGCTTTTATCTATCGTATGATACACTGACTAGGGTTCTTATATAAACGTTATAATATAGAAAAAGAATTAAGGAAAAGTTGAAAATCTATAATCAGGTTCATCTCATATAACGACATTAGAGCATTCTGCAAATTCTACACATTTTCTCACCATATTTATTATAAAAGGTAATTCAACTCTTTCTGGCAATTTTTTCAATGTAATCCTCGAGAAAATTCAGAGCTATTTCTGGTGCAAAGTTTTTGTTATAGTATTCTTTTGCTTTTTTACCCAGGCATTCCCTCAATTTTTTGTCTTTCATTAATGTTTGTATATGTGTAACATAATTTTCCGGGTTATCTTCTATAATTGCTTCCTGGCCATTCATTAAATTTGGGAATTCGCTTGCAATTACAGAAGTCGTAATTATAGCTTTTCCCATAAACAGAGCCTCAAGCATTTTGGTTTGTATACCACTTCCTGAAATTAGAGGGAGGATAATCAATGCACTTTCCTGAACGGTTTGCCTGAATTTCTCTTCTGGGAGATAACCGGTAAATTTAATATTGTCTGGGGTCTCTTGAGACCCAACTGAAATATTATTAACACCGGTTACTATGAACTGAATATCTTTTAATTTAGCAGCAACTTTTATAATGAGGAGAATCGCAATAGATGCCCCAACGTAGCTATTTGAATAAAAAAGCACATAATTTCCGTTATTCTGAAATGTCTTAGGGGCATCAAAATAATATAATTCCGGAAGAAACTTTGCGTCCTTTATACCGAGTGCTTTAAACCGTGCTTCATCGGATACGCTGACTGCAATCACAGAGCTAGATGAAAGTGCCGACATATATAATCTCGATATAATTAACCTGAACATTTTATAAAAAATATTTGAAATTTCAAATTGGTATACTGATTTATGGTTAAGAAATTTCATCCATTCAGGTAAATTATTAACATAATGAGGAAGCCCGGAAACTAATGCCAGCTCAATAACTGGAATATTGTGTTTTTGTTTCAACATATGTGGTATTTGATTTTTGTTAAAGGATACCCTTATCACAAGATCGAAATCCACACCGATTTTCGAAGACAGATCTTCGTAGCTGGGACCTTTATTCCTTAAGAATAATATATAATTGATTCCAAAGTAAGATAGCGACTCAAGTATAAATGTAGGAATATGCAATTTTTGTATAGAATTCTTGTTAGTGGAATTGCCTCCGAAATGGATTATTTTTAATTTACCATCCTGCTCAATTCTTGATGTGCCTTGCCCCCAGGTAACTAGAGTTACATCGTGCAACGAAGACAACAAACTGGAAGTATAATGAATGTGTCGGTCTGCACCTGGTTTTTTGTCAAAAACGTTTGAGTGATATAGAACTAGGATTTTCATCATTTTGCACAATACAATAAACTATTTAATTCATTTTGTGTGCTTTCGTTAGAGTTTTGTTGTTTGAGTTACCGGAATGTAATATAGCTTTAAGTTTCCATTACTCCCTATAGGATTCCAGTACAATGGATACCATTGTAAAATAATCCGCACCCGTCTATGACTTTGGACTGCCTAATAGCTTGCAGTGTGTAACTACCGACCTTATTTCTATCTCTGTTTTATTATTAGTAGGTTATACGGACCTCTTTATTACTAACTTGAATAAACCCTCTTTTTTGCCTCTTAGCTGGTTGTTTACAAAATCCTAAAATTTATTTAATTTTACATATGCATTCCTCCTTTATCTCCGATTTAGACTCGTATGCTTTTCCATTCTTGACCTTTGCATTTGCCGGGTGTCTTACCTTATACTTATCAAAATCTTTTTTCTAATTACGGGATTCTCATTCTGCAATTTACAGTTGTTTTTTTAGTTCATAAATAATATTTTTATAACATTCCAATTCTCTCTTGAATTCTCACATTATAACATCCTTATCAGAATCTTTCCCAGGTTTCCTCCTCATGTTATTATAAAAGTATTTTTCCATTGATATTAGTGTGTTGCATAATTCATTTCAATTTAATAATTATCCCATAATAAATTTAAAACTTAAAAGGAAAAACCCCTATATAGTGAAATATAGGGTGATTTGCTTTGACTCCACAAATCAATAATAAAATAAATAGAAGTATAAAAAGATACTGGATTGGTTCTAACAGGAGACGGGAAAAGTATAATGAATCACTTGTGGACAGGGTAGAATACCTTACAGGTCTATCATTCATTAAAGATTATGATACTCTATTGAAAGAAAAGAATAATGGTAAAATAGGCCATCCATACAAAGTATCTGATGCATTGATAATGTATTTAGCAAGATTGAGGTCAATATTCAATATACATTTCAGGTCACTTGAAGTGATGCTAAGGTCCTTAGCAATTATAACTAATATAAAATCAATATCATACAGTGAAATATTCAGGAGGATAAGGAAAATTAAGCCTGAAATAAATAATATTAGCAATAAGCTGGATTGCATTATAGATTCTACAGGATATAAGATAACAATAAGGGGAGACTATTTAAGGCATAAATGGCAAAGGAAAAGGAAGGGATGGATAAAACTGCATGTGGTAATATCATTAAAAGATGTTACTGTACTATCATTCACAATTACAGATGAGCATACACATGATTCTAAGGCTGCAAGAGTATTATTGAATAAGATGAAAAATAATATTTTAAGGCTCTTTGGAGATAGCGGATACGATTCAAAATATATCTACAATATGTTTGGATATAATGCAGTAATACCTGCCAGGAAAAATGCTTCTACTAAATCTAGAGGTTCATATGCAAGGGCCAAGATTGTAAGATTTATAAAAAAGAATTCCATGGAACAGTGGAAGGAGAATAATAACTATGGTAAAAGATGGATTGTAGAAATATATTTTTCAGGATTAAAAAGAGTAATGACAGAGGTAATTAAAGCTAAGAAAATAGAGTATATTATACAGGAATTAGCTCTTAAGGTAGTTTATTACAATATTATGAGGGGGATGACATACGCATATTAATTATACAACACACTACATTGATATTATTAGTTTATAAGAACTTCGGCCATTGAACTCCCACTGACGTATAATTGCTTATAGTTGGAATAAAAACTACCGTAGAAAATATTTACAGATTTTTTGTAATTCGTAGAAGGGCAACTCATAAGTTTTATATCCTGATTTTTAATTACTATTAAAATGGAAAATCAAAATATCGATTTAACTATTGTTCTTGCAACTTTGAATGAAATTGAAAATTTACCTTTGCTCTGTTCCAGCATTGATTCAATTTTAACCAAGCAAAAAATAAAATACCAATTATTATTCATTGATGATAACAGCAACGATGGAACGAGAGAATTTATAAAGAATTACTGTGATAAAAATCCTCTTTCAAAATATATATTTAATGACTGCAAGCAGTCTCCATTAATAGCTAGATACCAGGGAATAAAAATTGCCGATGGCAAATATATAATTAATATGGATGCAGATTTACAGCATCCTACATCTTATCTAATGAATATATACAATGCTCTGTTAAAGAAT
>JAKAAK010000049.1 GCA_021797025.1 Thermoplasmata archaeon | reverse complement strand
TTTGATCATATTGTACCATATTCTAATGCATATCTATATGCCTGGATTCCGGCAGTAGGTGGTATAATTACATCACCCGTAGGTGGATGGATATCTTCAAAAATAAAACATGGAAAATCGCTGGTTTCTATAATTCCAGTAATAATTTTAGGAGCCACAATAATATATATTAACTATGCACCTGTTGCTGTAATATTCGGAATCTCATTCCTCTCGGGCATGCTTTACGGACTTTATGCTGGACCTTCCATGGGCATGGCATCTGATTTCAGCGGCGGTGACCATAATCTAGCATCTGCAAGTAGCATACTCAATTTCAGTTCCCAGGTCGGAGGAACAATATCACCCCTCATAATCGGATACTTTTTCTCTGTTTATGGAAATTTCCATATGGCCTTCATTATTGTAGCAGTTATATCCATATCCATTGTGCTAATACCTCTAATAAAGATAAAATTTTAATATTTTTTGGCCCTAAGACTTGCTTTATCGATTTTTCCCACACTTGTCATGGGTATCTCTTCAATGAAGATGAAATTAACTGGAATCCACCATTTCTTGATGTGCCCGGATTGCACCCTTGAACTCATATGCTCCTTTAATTTCTCAGTATTTATATTTTCCGAGGCTTTAATCCAGGCAACCGGTCTCTCTCCCCATTTTTCATCTGGAATAGCAGTTACAGCACATATATCTACTCCTGGAAATTCCGATATTATGGATTCAAGAATAGATGTAGGTATCCATTCACCGCCGCTCTTTACAACATCTTTAATCCTGTCCAGTATTTTTATGCCTCCTGTTTCTGTTATAAGCCCCACATCACCTGTCTTAAACCATCCGTCCTCATATTCCCCTTCGTCCTTTCGATTAAGGTATTTACCGGGAAGCCATGGTGCATTAATCCACAGTTCCCCAATAACATTATTTCCCAGTATTTTGCCTGATTCATCCCTTACAGATGCACTGACCATGGGAACCGGATGTGTCACAGAACGCAATGATTCTATATCGCTTTCCTTTCCAATTGATATGGATGTTGCAAGCATATCGGTTCCACCGTATATAGTTGAGAATTTTATATTCTTATCCTTGAGTTTTCTGGCTATGCCACTGCTTATTGGAGATCCCCCTATCAACATTTTAATCCCGTTCAGATGATTATCAGTATCGTGTGAAATCAAATCATAAACCATTGTTGGTACGGCATTTAACCATTTAACATTGTGTTTTTTTATACTAGAGAGAATATTTTCCGGGTTATATTTCCCGGTTATTACGTAATTTGCACCAAGATATGCGGCATGGAAAGCAGAACCCCATGACCATATATGATAAAAGGGAATCAGTGAGAGAATGGTATCACTGTAATTCAGGGAGGCTGGAGACTGAAACATACCCAGTTGATAAAGTATGCTGAGTGCACCGTTAGCTGCCTTTTCATTGGTATACAGTACCTCCTTAGGCTTTCCCGTGGTTCCAGAGGTAAAGAGTATGGAATAATTGTCTGTTCCAGAAGTGATTTCCTCACGGTGCATATCGCTCACCAGTAATTCATTAAATTTAGTGTACTTATTATTGCTTCCAAGGGATATCACATGATCTTCCTGGAATTCTTTCCCGATTCCTGCATTGAGAAAATCATCGGATGCAAACATATATTCCGCACCTGATTCCCTTACAGTTTCCATAGCCATATTCCATGGAAGTTTGATATTGACCGGATATACTATTGACCCGGTCATACTGGCTGCAAAGAGAAGTTCCATGAATTCCATGGAATTATAATCTGCAACAGCAAACACAGTTCCCTTTGAAATTCCCATTTTATTCATGGATGTGGATATTTTAGAAACATTCTCATATAGTTCCCGGTATGTTAGTGTTTTTTCAGCTATTACTTTATTTCCAGGGAATAGAACAGATGCCCGTCTCAAAATCTTTATTACATTAAATCCTTCACCCATTTTACCACCTAATTTTTCAGGCTCCTTTCCTGCCTTTCAACATGAATCAGTGATTCAGCCGTTTCAAGGGCATCCTTATCGTAATCCTCCTTTTTAACATATTTCTGAAAGTATAGTTTACCCGCTTCTATAAAATCCTTGTTTCCTGTTTCGTTTCCTATATGGAGAAGCAGAATAGCTGCTATTGAATGCCCCATTATACCCATTAAATATTTTGCATGGAACTGGGCATGGCTATTATCCATTGACAGAATTTTGTCTATACTATCACTGAGAAGCATGTAGCAGGAATCTGCTATCTCCCTTCCATCACTTATCTTTGAAATTATATCCTGGAAGTCAAGCAGCATTTTGATGTGTGCTTTTTTCTTCATGATGGCTTCTAACATGTCCAGAGCCTGTATATTGCTTGCACCTTCCCATATTGGGGTTATCAGTGCCTCCCTGTGCCAGCGTTCTATGGGAAACTCGGACAAAAAGCCAATTCCGCCATGAAGTTCTGTAGCCATCTGGGTAATTATGGATGAAGATTCAGCTGTAATATTTTTCACTATATGGGTCATCAATCTGGTATAATTGTAATCATCATCGTATGGTGGTTTTGTTTTTATTGATTTATTGAAAAGGTCTATGGTTTTAAACGTCAGTGCAACAGAACCCTCTAGAAGTATTTCCATATCCAGCAAGTCCCTTTTTATTCCGGGGTGTTCTAGAAGTAATGATCCAAAAGTTTTCCTTTTCATTGAATAGTAATAGGCTTCCAGGTATGCCTTTCTTGCTATTCCACATGCAGCTGCAGCGTTATCCAGCCGTGAGACCATGAGGTCCTCGGTGATATAATAAATTGCCTTTCCTGCATCACCAAGCATCTGTGCCTCTGAATTTTCCAGTTCTACCTCTCCTGATGGCACACTTTTTGTTGCACTCTTCTCCTTGAGCCTCCTAACCCTGTAGTTTAAATTGCCCTCACTATTTTTCCGGGGAAGAACAAAAAGTGATAAGCCTTTGGCACCAAGGTTATTGCCATGAAAGGCCGATGTTAGCGATACATCTGCCAGGCCTGCATTGCTGGCAAAATATTTATCGCCCTTAAGATACCATAAATTATTTCCGGGTTCTGCCACTGTTTGATTGGCACCCAGATCACTTCCACCCTGTATTTCAGTAAACCATGTTGCACCAAGTAATAAATTATTGGAGTTCCCAATTAATCCGGAAACATAGTCCCTGAAGCTATCAGGGGCATATTTATGCAATGCATATGCTGTCTGATGTGTAAGTGTTATTATGCAGTATATGCCTGGGTCTGCAACAAGATAGCCCATGGCATAATGTTCCATGATAGATTTTCCCTGGAAATACGGTCTATTTATTCCGAATTCTTTAATGAGCCTCTCAAGTGCATGCTTTTCTACCGGATTTATCAGAACACTATCTATCCTTTTGCCGTCAATTCCCCACATCTTCAGTACAGGAGGGGATATTTTGTCTATATAATCAGTGATTTCATAGAGCTGTTTTCCCGCATAGGCACCAAGAGAAGAAAGATTCAGGCTTTCTCCTGCGTAAAATTCCGCTATCTCCCTGAAAGGAAAGTCTATATCATAATGGTTCTTTCCATAAATGTTCGATATATATGAATATGAATCATCCATAATAATTAAAGGGTTTTGAGTATATAAAAATATGGAACATACTAAAAATGTAAGTTTATTTTTATGGAAACCGTACAATATTTCATGAAATTTTGGCGTTTAAATTGCCTATGATGTCGTATCCGTGAGATGAAAGAAGGTTATCCAGATGCAATCCGCTGAAACTATCTATTATTACATTACGGGAACGGGAGACTAAATTAACATCCGGAGAGTCGGTAAAACCCTCATTTATAGTAAGTAATTCTCCGGAATAAGAACCCATTGCAATATCTCCAGTTATTACAGACCTGTTTTCATCAATGAGAATCATTTCATCAAGATATGGTATCTTATCACCGTCATTCCTCCATACTGTAACTCTCTTAGTCTTCAACCATAAAAGAGACCCTTCTTCATAAATTTTGTAGTTATTTATACCTTTGTCTTCATACATCTTTTTCGGGGAAACGGAAAATGAGTCAGCCTGCAAAGGGGCATATATAGGTATTTGAAGTTTGTATGATATATATCTTGAACCTCTTGTATGGTTAGCAGTTGTAAGTACTATTGCTTCAGGCTTCCCGATTAAGGGCAATGCCTTTTCAAGTCCATGCACATAGGGCGGATCCACAAGAATAATTTCTCCATCCTTTGAAAGTAAGTGTCCTACCATTTCCCAGTCATATTCAGGATCCTGTGTACGCCAGGCGTATGTACTGTTCAGAACAGGTAGAAACATAAAAAGGCCATCTATTATCAATATTTATATCTTTGCGGGAACACTAGTAAGATCATAAGAATATGCTTCTACTACCATCTAGGGGAAATTTACATTTTTATTGTTAGAATTTTAGTTCTTTAAACATGAGATACTTTATTTCTTATATAATAATAAAGCATACAGTTTTACCGGTAATTATGCTGAGAATAATGAAATATCCTGGATCAAAAACGAGTGTAGTGGAAGATATCCAGAGAATATACGATCAGTCCGGATGCAATGTATTCGTTGATGTTTTTGGAGGATCTGGATCCGTTGCATTAAATATCCATTCCAGGAACATAGTTTACAATGATCTGAACAGAGACCTTTACATATTATTCACTGCCCTGAAAACTCACTTTCCCTCCTTCTATAGGGCTGCTAACGCACTTGCTATGGATAGACAATTATTTTTTGATTACTATGATGGCAGAATTGTAATGGATAATGAAGCACCAGAAGTTGAAAAAGCATTTTCAATTTTCTTCAATTTCAATGCTGGTTTCGGAGGTATGGGGGAAACATATGGTAAAAAGGATAAATCACTATACGGAACCTACCGCAAAAATGTATCTAACCTGATTAAAGCATCTCATTTAATAGGAAAAATGAAACTCGAAAATATGGACTTCAGGGTATTAATAGAAAAGTATGATTCCACTGACACATTCTTTTACATTGACCCTCCTTATCCCGGGAAAAACTGGTACGTGCATAATTTCACAGCAGATGATTTCATGGAACTGGGTAGAGAGGTAATGGTAATAAAGGGCAAATATGCCATGAATTTCAATGCACCAGATGCATTGCCGGTTAGAGTATTCGGAAAGCCTTCTTTTGTTAGGGAAGAGGAGAACCATAACGGAAAACCGGGTAAAACTGAATCCAGAAAAATAGCCTTTTATACAAATGTAATGAAACCCTCCGGAAAATGGTAAGTACAGTCAAGAAAAGTATCAGTATAAATTTATTAAATAATCACACATAGTGATATATGGAATTCAGAACTGGATGCTCTGGCTGGAGTTATGACTTCTGGAAAGGAAAAGTATATGGTCTCTCTGATACACAAAATAATTTTTTGAAAATTTACTCAAAATTATTCGACACGGTGGAAATTGATTCTACCTTCTACGCTGCCCAGGGTGCAGATACCGTAAATAAATGGTATGATTCAGTTCCTGATAATTTTATCTTTTCTCCGAAAATGCCGAAAAAAATAACACATGAAGACCGTTTACAAGAGTGCGAAAATGACCTTGATTTTTTCCTTAAAAATATATTATTACTCAGGGAAAAACTGGGAATCATACTTATTCAATTACCGCCTGATTTTGTTTATAACATTGAAATCATGGAAGGTTTTATTGAAATGCTTCCTCAGGGCATTGAATTTGCGATTGAATTCCGACATACCTCCTGGTTCAGAAATGAAACGTATTCACTATTGAAAAAATACGGGATAACAATGGCATGGCCCGTTCTTGATTATATAAGACCACCGTTGATAAAAACCACGGAAAACCTATACATTCGTTTTCTGGGAAATAAGGAACTAAATAAGAATCAACTGGGTGAAATTAGAATCAACAGACATGAAGAGATCAGAAACTGGGTAGGCAATATTATAAAAACCAGTTCTGGAATAAAAACTGCTTTTATTTACGCTAACAACCATTATGAAGGTTTCTCACCAGCAACTATGAAGTATATAAGGAGTGAACTTGGATTACCCGATAATGCGAAAATGCTTGCCGACAGGCAGAAAAAACTGTTCTGAATTTATTATTTAAAAAATATATTATTAATGCCTCAATATAATTAATATTTTATAGTGTTTTTTCCATTACCAAAAATGTTAATTGAATATGCGGTAGCGTCGATAAATGCAATGCTGGGCAGGATAGATGATATAGCCATATCAGTATCTGCCATATTGATTACAATTTTATGGATTCCGGTTGCCCTGAGTTTTTTCAGTACTGATGAAAATAAAAAATATATGGCCAGGGAAAAATTAAAAAACGCAACCATCGGAACAGTGATATATATTCTTGCAGTCAGTGGCGTTTTATTCACAGTGTTTAACTATGTTGTAACAGGGAAACTATGAATTATGGGTCTATTTTTGGAGAAATTATAAAGGTATTTACTAAAATTGCAAGGTCATCGGTAATATTGCTCTGGCATCTAACTGTAAACTATGGTCTGAATCCCAAATATTCTTACACAGAATTTATAAATGCTAACCCTGCGTTTCTATCATTCTACAATTACCTGTTCAACAGCATTTATTCGGATATTATTGTCACAGTCATTTTATTATCTGCTGTTACTACACTGGCTTATAACTCTTTCATCAAACCTTATCCGGCTACAAGACTTGTAATAAAAATAATGATTTCATCTGTCCTATTTTTTGAATCCTATAAGATATCCATCCTATTTTTAAAAATATCCCTTGTGTTTTATAATAGCATTTACACTTTGAAACCTGACTGGTATACTATTGGTATATCCGGGCTTTCCCCGGATAATCAGATCATAGCAGTACTGCTCAATGGCTCATATATGCTTGCCATAATTCTTCTATTCGGTGTCATGATAATAAGGCAGGCACTCATATTTTTCTTTATCCTTTTCATTCCTGTAGCTTCAATACTTTTTATATTTCCTGGAAGTGAAAAACACGTGTTTAAATTTTACAGAATATTTTTTGAAATTTCTTTCTTTCCATTCTTTTCCATAATTATACTATATTTACTGGGCATGTTTAACAATCCATTCCTTGATATAGGCTTAATATATGTGGCAGCAACTGCACCACTGTTTTTTGTTACAGAAATATACAGATATTTCCAGGGCAGTTTTAATTTTCTTGAATCTGACGCAATAATGTCTGATATATCATCAAACATGGGAGGATTTAGCCCTGAAAACATATTGAGCGGGGATTCGGATAGTATTATGTCTTTACCAAATTTAGCAGAGGAACTGATACCTGAAATAGTGAACAGTAAGGGTGAGATAAATTAAGATTCCTGTCAATGTATATAATTTCAAATCCTATATTTACAATATATCGCTGGATAAATTTATAATAATTATAGCAGGTATATCTATTGTAGCGATTACATCAACTGAGTACTTGCCTGCTGCAATAATAACAGGAATTGTATATTTCATTATTATGGCAATGCTGAAGTTCGAACCAGGAAATATATATTCGTTGAGGAAACTATACTTTAAAAGTTCAGAATCTGATTTAAAATTTGTCAGAAATGGTGAATTATACGGTATTTCTGGCAAATTTATTTTCACTGTACTAGAGATAGAAAATAAAGAATTGTACACTGACAGTGCAAAGGGAATACAGATGATGACAATAGCCCGGATGCTTGATAAAATTACATGCAATGTAACTGTACAAACAAAGGCAGAAAAAATCGGAGATGCCTTCTACTATAGAACATTTATACTTCTGAAATCAAACAGGAGCAGTTTTAACCATGCAGTTGATATTATAAGGGAGAATATTCCATCTTTTACATCCGGAAGTTCATCGAAAGCGTGGTTAGTGGATGATGAAAATTTGATTTCATCTCTGTTTTATAACAGGGTAAGTACAAATTCAAATTACTTTAAAAAAGATGAATTATATGGAACATATTTTGATGTTTTGGACACAGAGTATTCTTCAGATTTTCTTTACCAGTCCATCATCGAAAGGCTCGGGTTCGTGATCGAGTTAAATATGGAACTGGAGCCCATCAGAGAAAAAGATATTTTTCTTAGGAGGTTGATGGCCTCCAGAAAGGCAGAATTATCATACACAAAGTCCGGGCACTTTGCCTCTCTTCTAAAGAAGCAGATCTCCTCGCTAGAATATCTGGGAAAGCAGGATAAACTTTGTAATGTATTTATGCGTTTCTCGGTTTTATCAGAACACCCGGCACATCTAAGGGAATACAGTGATAGGTTCAGAAAAACCATGGAATCCACAGGTTTTAAAATGAGGGGATTCCATTTTTTCAATAGGGCATCCTTTAATCCTTTGGAAACCGCAACTCAGAGTAAAAAATATATGATGGATCCGGAGGCTATTTCCTCCATTTTTCCATGTGGTTTCACTACCATGCCACGTAATTCTGGGGAACCTCTGGGTATTAATTTAATAACCGGTAAAAAAGCCTACTTAAATCTGTTCCATGGATCATCCTATAATGTTGCTATAACAGGCGAAACAGGGTCCGGAAAATCATACTTTACAGATATGTTACTCGATAAGTTCAGGGATTCCTCATCGGTATTTATTATAGATCCACTGAAGGAATATAGCGGTAACCAGATTATAGAACTGGGATCTGGAGAATATCCAGATTTTACAATTGGTGCTGGATTAATCAGGAATATTATTCCTGAGATAATGGGAAATATCAGTGAAATACCTCCGGGCAAAATCAGACAAATGATGGAGACCCTTGAGAAAAGCCATAATAATATTATTTTCAGTGAACTTATTTCAGAAATTATGAAATATGACAAGGGTGGATCAGTTAATGAAAATTTTTTGACCAGAAAATTGTTCAAGATACCTGTTAAAGTTTATGGAAGCAGATGTGTGTTTCGCTTTGATTATGGCGACACCCGTTTCAGGGAACTTTTTTTCAGACTTGCCCTCAGTTTAACCATTTCTCTGGCTGAGAACAGGGATGGCAATAAAATAGTGGTTATAGATGAAAGCCATCTTTTTATTAAGGAAACGAAAAATGCTGAAATGATCGATATGCTTGCAAGAAACGGTAGGCATAATAAAATATCACTGATCACCGTTACCCAGAACGTCAATGACTATTATTTTAACAGTTATGCTGAATCCATTCTGAGAAATTCTATATATTATTTTATATTCAGGCAGCATGAAAAAATTAAGGATAAACTATTCCTGGGTTACACCATTGACCCGGTATCCCTTGCAGGAGGAAGCAATTTCAATTATTCAGAATGTTTTTATTCAACAGGCACGCTTATAAGAAAATTGAAAATATCTGAAAATAAATAAATATAAATTATAATGGAAAACTTTCACCAATCTCAGGTATTATAACTTCTGTGCCAGCTGATGCTACTTTTCTTTTGAATTCCATGGCATCCGCCTGGATTGGGGGAAATGTATTATAATGCATCGGTATTGCTTTCCTTACTCCCAGAAGTTTGATTGCCTCTACCGCCCCATCAACGTCCATTGTGTAATGGCCACCTATGGGCAGCATGGCAACATCAGGTTCATGCAATTTTCCTATAAGTTCCATGTCTTTAAAGTATGTGGTATCCCCTGTATGGTATATTTTGATATCCCTATTGTCCACTATAAAACCCATTGCTTCTCCTGCATATAAACCATTATAGCTTGAAGAATGTATTGCCGGAACGGCAGTTATTTTTACGCCCATGAAATCTACTGTTCCGCCGGGATTTATATCAATTGTTTTTACATCCTCTTTTTTTAAAAGTTCTGAAAGTTCAAAAGAACATAGAACGGGGGAACCGTTTTTCTTTGAAATTTTTACTGCATCGCCTGCATGGTCAAAATGACCGTGTGTCAGAAGGATAATATCAGGTTTCATATCTTCGGCAGTTTCCCTGGCAAATGGGTTTCCACTAAAAAAAGGATCTATAAGTATGTCTGAGCTTCCTTTTATACTGAAACCCGCATGCCCGTGCCATGTTATTTCCGTTTTCATAAATATTTTATTGCCAGCTAGTATAAATTTTTTTCATTTTCATTTGCTTGCATATATTTTCCTGAGTTCTGAGTAGAATTGATCGAGCACCCGGCTCCAGTCATATGTTTTCTTAATATAATTGTGCATGAGAATTCTGTTACTGTAAACTTCCGTGTATTTTATGTTTTCCCGAACATTTTCCAGAGCCTTGAATATTTCTGTCTCTACTGGATTGATGTATTCAAGAAAATTCATTTTTTCTGCAAAGTCGAATCTGGGTCTGAGCTGTTCGGATGCTATAACGTAGAGTCCTGAAGATAGAGCCTCGAGAACAACATTTCCAAAATTTTCTAGGGTTGAGGGAAAAATAAATATGTCAGAGTTTCTGTAAATTTCCTGCAACTCTGAATCTGATATATTCTTCATATATTTTACATTATCAGGTAAGTCATTTAACATATTTTCCAGAATTCCTGAACCCACAATAGTAAATTCAATGTCCAGATTGTGGGTTTTAAAGACGTTCAATACCCTATCTACTCCCTTTGACTTTTCGAGTCTTCCAACGTAAAGTAACCTTGGCCTCCCGGCTTTTCTCTCTACCGGCAGAAATCTGGATGAATTTACACCGTTTGGAACACAGTATATATTCTTCATTGGAAGCGATTTAATATTATAGCAGTTTATAAGATGCACAGCGTCTATATTCCTGAAAATTAATTTATTTTTTATCATTGATGTAATAGCCAAATTAATAATTCTAATGCTGGTATAATTCGATGGAATATTCCCGTGCTCACTCCATATTATAAATTTACCGTGCCTGAATAAATAATAGTAATCATTATTTGTTAAATATATTATATCAGATATTTTTTCTATGTGTTTTATTGTTTTCAAGTTTATAATCCTATCCAGTGAAAGTAATGCAGGAGCAAACATTCTTACCATAAAGTTTGTTATGCCCGAAGTTTTTATGATTAATTTGGAATAAATTGATTTTATTGAATATATATTTTCTGAAGATTTTCCTTCCCCTTGAAGAATTAATTTTTTGAATTCCCCGGTTTTGTACTTATAATAATGGGAAATTGTTTTTTCAATGCCACCATTAAAGTCAATGCTGGCAGGTATTACAAAGATTATACTAATCATTACGATGTTATGCTATGATATATAAAAAGTATTTCTAATATCAGTATATTTGCATTTATGATAAAATCGATTAACAGTGGTTATCTCTAAATTTTCAACAATTTAGAGATAAATATAAAAATAAGCCTAAAGTTTAATTCTATATATAATATCCACCGAATCAAAGTCAGAATCATCAGATATAATATTATGTATACCTCTCGATAATGCAGTTGCTATGTGTATAGAATCTCTTGGCTTTAAATTATAATTTTCTGCTATTTCCATAGCTTTTATGATAATATTTAAATCAGTATTTATAAATCTCAAATTCGGATAATTTATAAATTTTTTGCCTATTGATATGGAATCTGCCTTTCCCAGTATTTTCCATATAACATACATAACCTCATCCCATGTAAGAACAGAAGTGTATCCTATAATTTCATTATTTTCTATTCTAGATAGAATTTTTCCCGCCTTACAAGCCTGTTCATTATCATATATAGCCGGAAAAATAAATATGTTAGAATCAATGTAAAAAGTTTCTGTCATATTCATCATCCAGTATTCTATTTATATCCACACTATTTTTTAGTTTTTTTGAATAAGTTGTTTCGTAGTATTTTAGATAACTCTCTGTTAATGGTTTTGCAGTTTTGATTGTAATGCTGTTCCCATTTAGTGACACAATAACCTCGGTATTTGGTTTTATGCCAGTGATATCTCTGATATCTTTAGGTATTACAACCTGCCCTTTTGGACCAATTTTCATTTTTTTCTCCATAATAGTTATATGTATAACCATTATTTATACTTTCTACAAAATGCAGAAATGAGAAATTTTATAAATCCAGACATACAGATAGTTATTTAAAACATTTAATAATATTCCGCTATGAAGTTAAGCGAGGCTACCTCAGGGGAATTTCTCAAGGTAACTGAAAACAATGATTTTACACTTTATAGACACCAGGAAGAGGCAGTGGAAAAAATCAGGAAAAATAGTAATGTAATAGTATCGGTGCCAACAGCCTCGGGTAAAACACTCATAGCTTATATTTCTATTTATGATACATATTTAAAGGGAAAAAAATCCATGTATATAGTTCCTCTTAGATCTCTTGCTATGGAGAAATTTGCTGAACTGTCAACACTTAGAAACCTAGGATTGAAGGTAACAATGTCCATCGGGGATTACGATGTTCCACCCTCATTTATAAAGAACTATGATGTTATTATTGCAACATCGGAAAGAGCTGATTCCATGCTCCACAGGGATCCTGACATACTGAACTACTTCGGTTTAATCATAGTTGATGAAATACATATGATATCAGACCAGAGCAGAGGGCCAAGACTTGAAACAGTCATATCAACTGTTCTTTACCTCAATCCGGATATTCTGATTCTAGGCCTCTCGGCAACAGTCTCAAACATAGAGGAGTTGGCGGAATGGATGAATGCCAGTACTGTCGTATCAAGTTTCAGGGCTGTTCCACTGGAAACTGGAATAGTATTCAAGCATAGCCTTATCCAGGATAAAAACAAAAAGTTCATCGGAAATGAGGATGAAGTATATCTCATAAGGGAAAGTCTGGAATCTGGAGGCCAAGCTCTTGTATTCAGAAACTCAAGAAGAAATGCGGAGAAGTATGCACAGTCAATGGCTGGTATTTTTGACTTTAAAAACGATGTAACAGCTATAAATGTAGCACCCGATATATTTAACGATGCACAAACCAATATGATTTCACACGGTGTTATGTTCCACCATGCAGGACTGTCAAACGACCAGAGAACAGAGGTGGAAAGACTCTTCAGGGAAGGCTATATAAAAATTCTTGCTGCAACACCAACACTGGCGGCAGGTGTCAATTTACCTGCAAGAACAGTTATAATAAGGGATATAACCAGGTATGCAGATGGATACAGCAAACCCATATCAGGAATAGAAATACAGCAGATGATAGGCCGAGCAGGAAGACCGAAATATGATAAAAAGGGCTATGGCTATATATATGCTGCTTCGCCATCAATGCTCAAGGTAGCAGAGGGGTATTTAAGTGGAGAACTTGAACCTGTTGTTTCTAAAATGGACTCAAACAGCCTGATACGATTCAATATTCTGGCACTTATCTCATCGAGAATAGCTGATGACCTGGTAGGCATCAACGCTTTCTATGCAAAAACACTACTTGCCGTCCAAGGTGATATTGAAGATATGGACCTTGCATTTGAAAGCGCCATTTATTTTCTCAAAGACAATGATTTTATCACAGAGGAAAATGGGAAGTACTCTGCAACACGTTTCGGCAGGCTTACATCGGATCTGTATATTGATCCGGTCACAGCACTTATCCTGAAGCAGGCACTTGAATATGATTATTCTGAGGAACTTTATCTTTATTTCATTTCCAAAACGCCAGATATTCTTACATTTAATTTCAGGGACAGCGATTATGTATACATAGAAGAGTTTCTTGACAGACATAATATAAATGACTTCAGCGATGAATCAATGAGGGCTGCAAAAACCGCCATAATACTCAATGAATGGATTAATGAGGTGCCTGTGGGAACCATAGCCGAAACGTTTGGAATAGGTCCGGGGGATATCCAGGCTAGGGCTTCCTCCGCGGACTGGATATCATATTCACTCTACAGGGTTTCAACCATGTTTTCAAAGGAAAAAGAGAATAAATTAATGCATTTAAACATAAGAATAAAGGAGGGAATTAAGGAGGATATAATCCGTATTATTGAAATTCCGCAGGTTGGAAGGGTCAGGGCCAGAAGACTCTACAATAATGGATTTGCATCACTGGAAACCATCGCAGGAGCGAGGATAGAGGATATAGCAAAAATCTTTGGGTTTTCAGTGAAACTAGCAGGAGATATTATAGAGAATGCTAAAAAAATTAATAACAGGTATTACAGGCAATGAAGATGATCCATGTAAAGGTAGAAAAAGAATACGGGCAGGAAACCATCAATAAGTTGAGGAGTCTCAACCTTATAGATAATAAATACAGGATATCCAGCGACGATAATTATGTTTACATACCGGTAACAGGGAAAACGGATCACTATGAAACCGTAGAAAGAGATGCTCTACCAGCCTCACGAATAGAACCTGAACGAGTATCATTTTCATATGATATTATAGGAAGCATTGCAATAATAAAGAGAAAAAGTGTAGAGGAGGCTACATATCTTGCCGGTTTTCTCAAGGCAAGAAAGAATATCAAAACCGTGTATCTTGACAGGGGCATTGAGGGAGAATTCAGAACAAGAAATTTAACCCTGTTATACGGGGAACCCGCTTACAGAACAGTATATCATGAAAATGGCATAAGAATGAATGTCGATGTTTCCAGGGTGTATTTTTCTCCCAGACTCGCCAGTGAACGTCTGCGTATAGCAAAGGAGGTAAAGGATGGAGAAAATATAACAGACATGTTTGCTGGTATAGGACCATTCTCACTTCTTATTGCTAAAAACAAAAAATGCAACATTGTTGCTATTGACAAAAATCCGGATGCTATAGAACTGCTAAATGAAAACATAAAATTGAACAGGCTTACAGGTACAATAGATACTATTACAGGAGATTCAGGGACATTATTATCTCAATATTCCGGGATGGATAGAATTATAATGAATTTACCCCATGATTCAATTAACTTTCTCCATACGGCCATGGAGGCAACGGGTACTGGTGGCATCATAAATTATTATGAAATATGTGATCTGGATACACTGGAATCCAGAATGGAAGAATTCAGGGAATATGGACTGGAGATAATCTACAAAAGGATAGTCCATGGATTTTCAAAATACCAGCATATGTATTCAATAGAGCTGAAAAAATGATAGAATACAACTTCGAAATTGTTCTATAAGAAAACAATTTAATCCATATATTGTTTTATCACGAAACAAAATTCTATAAATCATTCTATTGATCAGTATAATTATGGTTGTTATAAAGTAGACTGTTAACAACAACGATTATATTAAGTTGATTTGTCACTTTCAATTGCCCTTCGTCCCGGGATATTCCAATTTGTCTGGCATATCTCCTGTTACCATCAGTTATAATTCCCAGATGATGGGGAACTTTACTTTTACGGATTTCTTCCATCAAAGCCTGTTCGTATACTCCA
>JAKAAK010000048.1 GCA_021797025.1 Thermoplasmata archaeon | reverse complement strand
GATATGATTCTAAATTAATTTACAATGAATTAGATGGTAAGGCTGTAATACCACCAAGGAGGAATGCATCAACACAGTCCAGGGGTTCTACTTACAGGGCTAAGATTACAAGATTCATTAAAAAATTTAGTGAAGGGACCTGGAAGATTAACAATAATTACGGCTTAAGATGGAACGTTGAAATACACTTCTCCGGAATAAAGAGAATGCTTGGTGAGTCAGTAAGGGCTGTAAAGCTTGAGAATATTGTACAGGAAATGATGTTAAAGGTCTATTTCTACAATGAGTACAGTAAATTGAGGGGAGGAAACTAATTACGCAACTGACTTTACACTTTATAACCATTTAAATAATATTCATAATGAATGGATATAACCATAGCTTTTATTTTTTATAATTCTCTAGAAATGACAATAATCCCAATAAAATGTGTGATAATTTTGCTAAAATTCTTATTTTCTGATGGCTTTTTCACGGCTGGCAATAAAATCCTGGATTAATTTGGCAGCTAGCATTGATGTATTACCATTATCATACAGCGGGGTCATTTCATTTATATCAAATCCCACTATCCTATCGGATATGGATGTAAGTACGCTGCGCACGTCATAAGATGTTAGGCCATATGGTTCAGGTGTCCCTACTCCTGGCGCGTATGCCGGATCAAATCCGTCCATGTCTATGGAGAAATAAATTCTTCCTGACACCTTTTCCATGATTTCCTTAATAATATTTTCTATGCCGGATGCGCGTACCTCGTTAGCAGAGATAAATCTTACCTTTTCATATTCTTTCGATGATATTTCTTCGTATGATGTTGACCTCGTTCCAACAGATATTATCTTATTTGCGCCGAGGAGTTCCAGTGCCCTTCTAGTTACGCATGCATGATTGTATTTATTATCCATATATGAGTCACGGAAATCTGAATGGGCATCTATGATTACCATGGTTATATCCTTAAAGTTTCTCAGTGCTCCCACTGTAAGAGAGTGCTCACCACCCAGCATTATTGGTATTTTCTTATCATGCACAATAGTTCCTGTAACCGTTTCAACCTCACTGAGAATATAATCGACATCCTCGTATACAGGAAGGTCACCAAGATCGCAGATCTTTGCATCGAGGAGATTTATACCGTAATTTACTTCATAAGATTCTAAATTGTCGTACGCGAATCGTATGGAATTTGGAGCGTATCTGGACCCCTTTCTGAAGCTCGAGGTATTGTCAAACGGTACACCGAATATTGCGTAATCTGCATTGCTATAATTCGATAATGCATCAGCAATTTTTAAATTGGAGAAATGCGACATTAATTCTGCAGCATTATCTTCCTTTTTCCCATAGCTTCCCAATACGGCACCTCCATCCCGGCTTTTAATCTGTCCTGATCCTCTGGCTCGATAGGTAATATGAAAGTCTCGAAACTTTCAGAATCCATCAATTGTGCCTCATTGTTTGCTATTGACAGTATCTGTGCATTCTTCTTCACGATGATGGGTACCTTTACTTTATGCTTTACGGGATAAACCACACTGTGCTTCTGACTGTCAAATACTCCAATAGCGACAATTCGCCCCTTGGCCTCACCATGCTTGCCTGGTTTTGACATTGTAATATCAACTATCTTGCATGGTGAATCATCGATTAACATGTATCTTCCTACTTTTAATTCTCTAACTTCGGCTTCTGTCCAGCTCATAACTAATCCTCTAGTTAATATTTTAAGCCTTTATATATTTTTATATCTGAAACAATATTTAGAGCACACAAGAAAAATAAGTTATAATGGACCATTGCCCATGAAACTTCCACCCTTGCGCCTGATTGAGGAATCGATCAGAGTCTCGTCTATCCCGTCAGGCAAACCTTTTCTGTTAATATAATAAAATAGTATGAGTTTAAATATATTCGTATAGGTAAAGTTGAGTATAAGCCCGAGAATTATCATTATAACTCCGATAACTGCTAGTATTGCGATAAGGATAGGTGGTATGCCGGCCCCGAAGAGTATTGCAGAAATTATCAGTAGGAAAAATCCCCTTCCTGTAAAAATGACTGTATATAGGTCAATATATTTGACCCCACCGAAGGTATTCCCTAAGTTTGATTTTATGGTATTAACACTCATTTTAATTGCACTGATAGGCACGGTATGATAATCTAGTATGACAGGAACCACAAAAAATGTCGCCACAGTTATAGCAAATGATTCGATAGACGCTATAATTATGTCACCTATACCACGCACTCTCGATTCTATAGCACGGAGGATCATCAGAAATATACTATAAAGTATAGCCCACTGAAATGTCTTTCCGGCATATTTCTTAGATGATAAAAAGCTTCTCTCATCTATACTGGATTATCTGTTTTGAGTGACCTGTAAGAGATCATCATTGCTATAATAATTAATGTTGCAAAAAAGTATACAAGAATATATGCAACAAAAATCCCGGCTATATAGTAATGATATATATAAGCTGATTCTGGAATTTCAAGAATAAGGATGAAAAATGTCAGGGCAAATATTATTACACTGGCACTTCCTGATATTATAGGGTAAAATAGAGTTTTCTGTTTCCTGAAATACTATTTCTTACCTATTTGGCAAGGAGTCAACCGCTTTTAATGGATTCAACCATGATGAATCATTGATTCTATTTATAAATAGTTTAGTTTAGAATAATCTATTTCATCCCGGGCACCATTATTTTTATTGAGTACAATTTTCCCGTTAACCATTACATACTCTACATTTTCTGAGCTTGAAGAAAATACTAAATTGTTCACAATGTTTTTCTCACTGGATGGAATTGTACTGTATTTATTGGAATTTATTATTACCATGTCTGCAAGATAGCCTTCCTTTATTATCCCGATGGGTGCCTTCAGTGCAATGCCAGCGTTTCGTGTTGCCATGTCCAGTATCTGCTGGGATTTGACAGTGTCAGCAGCCCAACGGTCATTGTTTATTGAGATTGCTGAATATTTCATTTCCTCGAACATGTTTAGTGAATTATTGCTTCCGGAACTATCCGTCCCCAGTGAAACATTAACACTGTTGGATATTAATTCTGGAATGGGCGCTATTCCTCCAGATGCGAGCTTTGCATTACTTATCGCATTCCATGATACAGCAGTGCCGCTTCTGGCAAGGAGTTTGATTTCATTCAATGTAATCCACACACAGTGTGCCGCCAGCAACTTATCTGAAAGAAAACCTATTGATGCAAGATGCTCAACCGGCCTTTCATTATGGGATTTCACGAAGTCATAAACTTCCTTTCTTGTCTCGGAGAGATGTGTGTGTACCATAACATTATACTTTTCTGAAAGTTCCCTCACGCGGTAATAATTCTCATCTGAGGATACATAAATTCCCTGTATTCCTGCGAGTGGTGTGACCCTATCCGAATGTGATTTCCTTATAAATTTCTCTGCATTTTTAACAGGATCTCCTTTCTGCGTTGTGTATTCCTGGTCCAATGTTGCCCATGCCAGAAAACCTCTTATACCGGTTTTTTCAACAGCTCTTTCAATCACATCCTCTGAATAGTAAAGATCAACCAGGGACGTTATTCCCGAATTGAGCATTTCTTTAATGCCCAGTAAGCTCGAGTTGTATATCCCCTCCTCTGTCCGGGCAGCATCCAGTTTTGATGTTTTGTCCAGGAATTCAGAAAGCACAATATCGTCCAAAAGGCCCTTGAAACCACTCATACCAATGTGTGCATGGGTATTTATGAACCCGGGAATTATGAATTTTCCGTCTGCATTTATTTCACTGTCATGTTCTGGCTCTTCCTTACCTATGTAAACTATTTTATTGCCCTTAACTAGTATGTTTGCACGCACTATGGCCCTGCTGTCGTTCTCGGTGATGATAGTTCCATTTTTAATAAGAATGCTCATTGCTGGTAATCGGGATAATGTTAATAATTATTTAGAATGCCATTTATAAATCAGGTCACTTTTTCAATCCGGCACGTACCTTGATTGCTGCCCCGGAATCCATATCAATCATTGCCCTGTAAGGTACCAGTGCAGTCCCGGTGCCACGTAGTTCGTTATTGAAGGTCATTATTACCTCATCAAATGCGTGGATATCAGACGTTGCGTTGAGTATACCCATTGCGTATACAGTAGCAGTCGGAGTGAAATTGTCTATGGAAACATTGAATTTATTATTTTCAAGGAAAAATTTCCCCGATGCTGGTGTTATGGAAAAACGGCCGATGGATTCATTGTAAACAAATAGTATATTTTTACCCTTTACAAGCATATCCTGATGAAAGCTATTAATGAGTTTAATGTCATCAAGGTAAGGCAAAATCCATGATCCGAACTGGAATCTGAGTATTGCTTTATAATCATCCATTTTTTTCCCGTATTCACTTTCCTGGTTTATCTTTTCTCTGAGTGCCCCTACTAAAATAGATAAATTTTTATCATCTGTTACGCGGCCCTCGATCACGGTTGAATCTGACGGTATAGATTCCCTGATGAAATCTAGGTCCTCCGGGATATATGCTATTACATCAGTGTAATGATTTTTTGATAAATAATCTTTTATCAGGTTTTTCATCATGAGCTTTTCATCCTCATACCATGTGCCTATGACTGGAATATCATAAAATCTGGCAGGGTAGCCGTTTTCAAGTTCTCGGGGGACAAGGCATACTGGGGATGTTACTATCAATTCATGTATATATTTTCTGTACTGCCCTATTGCACCCAGGATTTTTTTATGAGTTTTTGATTCTGAATAGGGTTTTTTTGCAGAACAGGGGAGAAGCAGTGCAATATTTCTATGGTCGGGTTTTTCA
Source organism: Thermoplasmata archaeon (assembly GCA_021797025.1). The sequence continues at coordinate 10,627 of JAKAAK010000048.1, read as the reverse complement.
TATTCCCGAATTTTTTCCCTGTATTCAGCAATGTCGGGTCGATTCAGGGATTCAAGGGAGTTTGCGTGTATGTATGGTGTCCTGGAAGGGAATACTGCTGCAAATTCACTGTGATATCCGGTATCGGCGATTCTCAGCATTTCAAGAGCCTTGCCTGATATACATATTTTTTCAGCTATTTCCCTCAAAGTGTTGTTACGTATAGAATCGAATATTGAGTCAAGCATGGATTCGGCAAACTTTATGTTTTCCTCCAGCGGGTTGTAGTCAACCTTTGACTTTCCAGCAACAGTGTATTTTATCCCGTCCATGCTTTCCCTCCGGATGTAGAGGTCATCAAATATGTTAACTCCGAGATAGGCCAGGACAGGCATAATATATGGATCAGATATTCCCTGGAGATAGAATAATTTTGTATAACCATATTTTTTTCTCAATTCTACCAGAAAATTCACCAGTTTTCCTGGGCGTTGAATCAGCTCAAGACCGCTGAATATTATTACAAAATCCTTTCCCTCTATAACCTTTTCACCATTTAAAAAAGATGGATAGTATATCTTTTTTTTAAACTCTTCACCGAGGATTTCTATGCTATCATCTTTGTTTATATAATCATCTGAAAAAGTATTTATTAGGAGTGGAAACTTTCTGCCGTTTCTATAACCTGCCCAAGAGAAACCCATTATATACTGCTTATCTTTTATCTTTTCAGGCATATAACCCTATTGAAGAATGTTATATTATCCTTATCATGGTTTAGTTCGTAAATATTTGTTACAAATAATCAGGATTATAGTGGATTAACGAGAAAAATTAAAATATATATTTTTTTAAAAATTATTTTGTTGTAATTCTAACAACGTTGCTTCCACGGATTATGACTTTTCCTATTTTTCTCTGGACTTCCCCACTCTCCTCTGCATCGTCAAGTGTCATATTCATATATTCATCATATCCTGAAAGTATCCCCTCCAGTGATCTGTTATCCTTTAATAATAGCGTAACTTTCTTATTCAAATTCTCTTCTAGCATTTTCATTGGTAATGTGGCCATATTATTCACCTAATTATATTCGTCTTCTCCGTTAAACTGATCGTCGTGCTCCATCATGACTTTTATTAAACCTCCCAGAAGCTCTTTCATGCTGTCAATTTCCTTCCTCATGTCCTTAACTTCCTTATTCAGCTCCTGAACGTCTTTTATTTTATCAGCTTCTTTCATGATTATCACCTGATATATTTATATTGCCATAATCTGGGGCAATTTTTCTCTGTTCTACCCTTCCACAGTTTTTGCATACCAATTTGCCATTATCTAGGGTAAGTTCATTCCTGCAAACAGTACATCTGCTTTTAAGTACACCCAATCCACCATCGAATATTGTTAAATAGCTCGGCCTTGTACTTATAATTCTCGCCCTTACAAGATCGCCAAGAGTAAGTATATGCGAATACATGGTTTTATTTGGAATCGGCAATCTAATCCTGCTTTCTGTATTTGCCGGAATCAACTTTCCCTCGCTAATAAATCCTGAAACAAGTACTATTGCCTCTTTATTCAGTAATTTTATAACCTTGCCGTAAACTATGTCATATTTCCTTATAGGCTGAGACTGCTTCGTGGTATTTACAGATATTATCAAGGATTTCTCGTCTCTGGCCACTTTTCCAAATGCCGTTGATATAACATTTCCATCAATATCCTGTGTATTTTTACCTGAAACATATTCTTCCTCCTTGGCGATTATATCCCCGGGGAATACTATATCTTTTAATTGCTCCATTCAATTACCTCTTTAAAAGCCTGTAACTATATAGATTTTATATAATAGCAGGCACTTATTCTACCCTTATATTAAGTAATTCATTTATTATTAATTTTTTGTTATGTACCCTATAGATGTGTTCAGTGAAAAATATTGAGTATACGCAACAAATTTAATGCTATGACGAGAATGAAAACAAAGGTAAGATAGGGGGCAGTATACACAAAAAGACTGAAGGATGTTTCACGGCTGGGATTTTTGATGAATCTATATGAAAATACAACTATGGGCACAGAAAGTACAGCCACCGGGATAAGATAAACCAGGTTGTAAAGCCCCAGAAAATAGGGCGTAAGGGAAAACACTATCAAAAGTAAAGATGACAGTGAAATTGCTATTGCGGTGGCACGGTCAGAATGAACTACCGGAAACATGGGGACTTTTGCCTTTTTATAATCATCCCTGTATCTGTAAGCTAGGCTCCATACATGAACAGGTATCCAGAACATTACAAGGAAGAAAAGTATCCAGGGAAGCCAGGAAAAAGCTGACGTCACTGTATACCATCCTATGATTACCGGAAACGCCCCTGAAAAACCACCATAAATTATGCTGTATGGAGATATCTTCTTCAACATATAGCTGTAAATGAAAACATTGTCAAATATGCCTGCGGACATGAACAAAGCTGCAATAAATCTTCTAATTGCAAGTAAGATTACAACAGAAAGTATAGCGAGGGAATAACCGAATATAAGTGCCTGTTTTTTAGTTATGGCACCCATAGGAAGCGGGCGTTTTTTTGTCCTCTCCATAATAGAATCCATGTCGAGATCTACGTAATTGGTTAATCCTTCTGCACCCATGGAGCCGAGTGTTATTGATATTACTGCAGCAACAATAAGTAATACGTTATTTAAAGAAAATTTATTGATTGCCAGAATAGCCCCGCCGAATCCTATAAAGACCAGAAGCCACCATACTCTGGGTTTAGAATATTCAATATAAGTAGCTAACTTTCCGGCCATAGAATCTATTACCTGATGGTAATCTTAAATAAATATATTGGTGTTATTTTAATTTAACTGGATTTTTATAGAAAAACTTGATAGTATGGGTACTTTATCAGTTCTGGATTTTTGAGCTTCATGCTGTTTCAAATATTGTGTAACGATGAATTGTACTGAAAGGTTTATATTATAGTATTGAATGGAAGGCTGATGTCAGACCATATAAATATTAATAAAATCATAGATAAAACTCGAAGCAACACATTACGTGATATACCGGATGTGCTTGTGCCGGTATGGCAGATAAAAATTAGGGAAAGATTTGGAATCAATGTCGACAGGGAAATTGCAGAATATATTGTTCTTGCAGTTCATGAAAATGGTACATGGAAAAGGCAGAGGGCAGTAAGAAAAATAGAGAAAATCCTTGTGGATAGGGGCAATGAAGCACCTACAGCAAAGATCATGGCTCGCAATATTCTGGAGATGGCAGTTGGAACCACACAGAGATAAAATAAATAAAAAATCACTTGAACTATTTTTGTCAAAGCTCAACAGATCGAAATCGTATAATATGGATCTGGAGCAGTATCCTACCGATGCGAGTACAGCCTCTACATTATTAATTAGTGCGTATCTGGACGGGAATATATATGATAAAAGTGTTATAGACCTGGGGACGGGCAACGGTGTGTTTGCCATCGGGGCATGGTATCTCGGGGCAAGGTGCACAGGGATTGACGTGGATGAAAAGATGATTGACCTGGCTGAAAATAACTGCTGTAAATTCCGGTGCAATTGCAATTTTATTAAAACCGATATTGCCGCGGTGACAGGCAGTTACGATACAGTGGTAATGAATCCCCCGTTCGGTTCTATAATTAAACACGATGATTTGCCATTCATAAAAAAGGCGATTGAAATAGGCACAAATATTTACAGTATACATAATATGGCAAGCTATGAATTCATCAAAGAATTTTACTCCAGATATCTGGATATAGTAAGAAAAACAAGGATATTTATCAGAGTTCCCATGATTTATCCGCATCATAAATACAGATACAGGGATATAGAATCTGTTCTAATATATGGAATAAAAAATTAAAAAAAATATTATACGTATTTATGATATCCACTAACCTTTATGGCCGGGGTGGGGTAATGGACATCCTTGGGGACTGTGGATCCCCGGACCCGGGTTCGATTCCCGGTCCCGGCCCTTTATTATGATTTTTATTTAATTGGGTTATAATATATCCCCGCCCGAGTAATGTAGTTCATAAAGCGTATTTTCACCTTCATCTATTTTCTCATACCCAATAAAGTAAGAAATATCGCCAGTAAAATCATTGTTATAAAGGTAATTGCCCTCGGCATAAGATTTCGGCCCCCTGAAAGGAGCCTCTTCCGATACAAGATAAAGGCACTTTTTTAAAAATTTATAAATCCCATTGGTATCCACTGTATTATCTATAACAGCGCCAGAGTATACCATCCCCCATACAGGAGCACCGTTAGAGTAAACCGTTTCAATTCCACTGAAAGAATGTACTCCGAAATAATTGCCCCTGTATTCCATTGCACCATCTCTGATTATAAATTCCTTTGATCCTGAAATACGTGGTACCATGGTTCCGCTACTGGATGCATGGGCCTGTTTTTTCGCCCTTACTATAAAATCTATTAATGTACCGGTATCCATAGGCGCGTATACAGGTCTCAAATTTCAACTTTTTGCAATCTATATAGAATCCCAGTTAACCGATACATTGAATTATAAAAATAATATTATGTTGCATGGAAGTTAAAAGAGAAGATTTATTAAAAAACCCTGTTAAAGATATAAAGGTGGGAAAGGATACAACCCTTACAAATCTAATAGAAATGTTCGGCACCAGCGGGGGTTTTACATCAAAAAAAATTTATGAAGGATATCAGATACTGAGAGAGGAGTTCAATTCCGATGAAACGACATTCCTTTCATTTCCTGCGGATATTATATCTACTGGAACAAGAGGTATAATAAATCAGCTTGTAAAGAATAAACTGATTGATGTTATTATTACAACCAACGGCACACTTGACCATGATATAGCAAGGACATATACGGATTATTATGCTGGAACATTCAATTTCGGTGATGAAAAATTAAAGGATATGAATATTAACAGGCTTGGCAACGTCTTTGTGCCCGATGAAAGTTATGGAGTTATAATTGAAGACAGGCTCATGCCAATGATAGAGGAACTTTACAATAAGAAAATGGAATGGGCACCTGTAGATTTAATTCGTGAGGTGGGATTGAAACTTAACAATGAAAATTCAATTCTTTATAACGCTGCTAAAAACAATATACCTATATTTGTACCTGGAATTACCGATGGTTCATTCGGTTCCCAGCTCTGGTCATTTTATGAAATGCACCATGATTTCCGTATAAATATTCTTGAGGATGAGCATAGATTATCGGATATAGTATTTGATGCAAAAAAAACAGGGGCCTTAATGATCGGCGGCGGAATATCAAAACACCATACCATATGGTGGAATCAGTTCCGTGACGGGTTGAATGAGGCAGTATATGTCACCACTGCACAGGAATACGATGGTTCCCTGTCCGGTGCAAAACTGGAAGAAGCCATAACATGGAAGAAGGTCAGAAAGGATGCAAAATTTGTTAATATTTATGGTGATGTGACTGCACTACTACCACTTCTTGTGGGACCCTTCTTATAATTATTATTAAAAAATTTTAAACATTTTTAAGATAATTTTTGATTTATAACATTAAATTTCATTAATTCCCTCATGTCAAAGCTTTATTCTTAGTTTCAGGTGCGTATTTCAATGTTAAGGCCAATCCTATGAATTCAAATACTGCAAAGTAAATAATTATAGTCTTTAAACCATAGAGCGAATCAATTATTGGGAATGAAAATACTGCAAGTATTGATCCCAATCTTGAAACAGAGGTGGCAAAACCCATTGCAGTCCCCCTGATCCTTGTTGGAAATATTTCAACTGGATATGTATATGTAATAGGACTCGGACCTACATTATGGAAAAAGTGGACAAACCCAAATGCACTGAAAGTCATCAACAGACCTACAACTGCATACTCATTTACAAAAAAGAATATAATAAGGACAAGAAAAGAACCCAGAAAACCAATAACCAGGAGAAGCCGCCTTCCCATACGGTCAACATAATATATTGCAATTAGAAAGCCAATTACAACTGGTATGGATTCGGCCATTCCTGTGAATACAATATAAAGGTCTGCATAGTATGATGTAATTTCTGTTGAAAATATTAAAGGAGAATATGTCCATATACCATAACTTACTATATCATATGAAAACCATGCCATGGAAATAAATATTATATACTTTCCATATTTTCCCTTGAATATATCCCTTAAACGTGTTTTCCCTGGACTTATGTCCGGTAATGATGCTATACTGTATCCCGTGGATTTTTCAAAGTTTTCTCTGGCAGTATTACCTGCAACATTGCCATATTTGTGCTGCACCCAGTAAGGGCTTTCGGGAATTTTTTTCCTAGAATATAGTACAAGTATTGGAAATATTGCACCGGCCATGTACATATAACGCCATGCATTTACACCTGTGAACAGAACAAGTGGAACTGCAATTCCCAGGAATATGAGGGAGCCAATGGAAAAAGAGAAAATATTGAAAAACATAAATTTCCCACGGGTCTTTGTTGGAGAAAATTCAGCCTGTATGGAGGAACTGACAGGGTAATCAGCTCCTATGCCGAAACCGACTATCAGTTCGAGTATGGAGAAATTTATGTAATTTGTTGCAAATCCTGTAAGAAAGATGAATATAGACACAAGAAATAGGTCATAAATGTAAATAAACCTCCTACCATAAATATCCGCAATATAACCCGAAATCATGCTTCCGATGAGAACACCACCAATTGATGAGATTCCCATTATGGAAATTTCATAACTTTTCAGGGACATTACATTTATCAGGTATAGCAATGCATATGAAAATACTGTAAGTGTATAGCCATCCATCATTACACCCATGGAGGATAGCACAGTAATCTTTCTGAGAAATGGTGAGGAAGGTGCATCTGAAATAGTCTTATATCTGTTCATCTAAGCCATAATTATATTTTTGTATATAAATTATTAGTATTTACTTATAAATAAGTAATATAAATGTCACCATGTTAAAAATATTTATATAATTGTTAGCAATTAAGATTTGACGACGGTCATAACATCGGGGAAATACCAGGTCTCATTCCGAACCCGACGGTTAAGTCCGATGTGTTACATACTGTACTATCTTCCGCGAGGGGACGGGAACTATGTTTCGCTGTCGTTTTTTACTGTTCTTTTCGTTTATCTAAAACAAGTTTAATTAACAGGTTTTTCATGAAGGTTTATGATAAATCCTTGGAGTTCATCCCAGTATTTCGATTATGAGAAGTTAATAAAAGAGTTCGGAATAGAAAAACCGGATGATTATTTTGACTATTTTATGTTCAGGAGAAAACTTATATTCGGACAGCGCGGTCTTGATTATCTGGAATATGCTATAAAAAATAAGATGAAGTTCAATGCCATGACAGGTTTAATGCCTTCTGGCCATATGCATTTAGGGAATAAACTAACAATAGACCAGATTATATATTTTCAATCCCTTGGGGCAGAGGTGTATATCGCTGTTGCTGATCTTGAATCATATGCAACCAGAGGTATAAGCTTTGAAAGAGCCCGTGAAATAGCCATAAATGAATACATAGTTAACTACATTTCCATGGGATTAAAACCGTGCAGGATATATTTCCAGTCAGAAAATTTTGACACACAGAGTCTGGCATTTATACTTTCAAATGGAACAAATATGAATGAACTCAAAGCCATATATGGCCTTAATGACTCGTCGTCCATGCTGCATGTTAATTCCCCTATAATACAGGCTGCCGATGTACTTCACACACAGATGAGGCAACTGGGGGGACCGAGACCGACTGTGGTACCAGTGGGCGTTGATCAGGATCCTCATATCAGGCTGATGCGTGACCTGGCAAAAAGGCTCAGAATTTACAGTGTAAAGTCAGATCATGGAAAAATATCCGTGTTTATTAAGGGCACAGAGAGTCCTGAAAAATATATTGATAATGCCATGGAAGAACTTTCGGCCAGCAGCTATGAATGCACTCCCAACTATGAATACCGGGCTATATATATTAAAAATTCAAAAGAAGAAGAGAGAATAAAAATAGATATGATACTTGCAAATATGGAGGGAAGATTTAATGAATACGCATTTGTTGAACCGTCAGCAACATTCCAGAAACTGGAAACCGGCCTCAAGGGCGGAAAAATGTCATCGTCCGTTCCAGATTCACTGATAAGCCTGAATGATTCACCTGCCGATGCAACCAGGAAAATCAAACATGCAGTAACCGGTGGAAAGCAGACTGTTGAAGAACAGAGAAAATTGGGTGGAAATCCCGATATATGCCCTGTGTTTGAACTGTATAAATACCACAGCGGTGATGATAAATATGTCACCAGGGTATATGAGGAATGCATAGGCGGTGTTAGAATGTGCGGGCAATGCAAATCAGAGGCTGGGGAAAATATCTCAAAATTCCTAAAAAATTTATCTGAAAAAAAGGATGAATCATTTAGAAAGATAGATGATTACCTCATAAAGAGGTCATCCTGAAGAAGATTGTGCAGTTTTTTAAGTTCCTCTGGCTTGAATATTCCATATTCGGTGATGAATGCGGTAACATATTCATGGGGCGTTACATCGAAAGCGGGATTTTTTGCATGCCCTTCTACAGGACCAAGTCTGGAGTTGTTTACCATGAGAACCTCGTTTTCATCTCTTTCCTCTATGGGTATCCCGTCCCCGTTTTTGAGAGAAAAATCAAATGTGCTCCCGGGGGCAGCAACGTAAAACGGTATATTATTGACCTTTGCAAGAACAGCCTTTTCATATGTTCCTATCTTATTTGCAAAATCACCGTTGGCAGCAATCCTATCAGCGCCCACTATGGCAAGATCAATATCCTTATTTTTCATGAAATGCCCGGCCGCATTATCCGCTATTATGGAATAGTCTATACCCTCCTGCTGCAGCTCCCATGCAGTGAGCTTTGCTCCCTGTAGCCTTGGTCTGGTTTCATCCACATAAACAAATATTTTTTTGCCTGAATCGTGCGCAATCCTCATGGGTGCCAGCGCTGTTCCCCAGTCCACGACGGCCAGTGCTCCAGCATTGCAGTGTGTGAGTATTCTATCATCGGCCTTTATGAGGCTATTACCGTATTCACCTATCTTCCTGGATCTTTCAGTAATTTCCAGTGCATATCGCCTTGCCGCCGATTCAGCGAATTTATTTGCCTTCATATAATCTATTGCCTTAAATAAATCATATGCTGTAGGTCTGGAAGAAGAGATTGTTTTTACGGCTTTATCCATATCTTCCTTATTCCTGAATGCCATGGCCAGTCCATATGCAGCCGTGACTCCTATGGCGGGTGCACCCCGAACAACCATATTTTTGATTGCATAGTAAATATCATCGCTGTTCTTAGCGGTATATATCTCGATGGATTCTGGTATTTTTCTCTGATCAATAAGCTTAACCTGATTATCTTCGTACCACACTGCGAGAATTGATCTTGATTCTCCATTTATGTTGACTTTCATTATGGAATATGATTGGAAAAGATATTAAATTTTTCATGAGAATTTTCTTATGTGGCATTGCAAAAACTAAAACTTTAAAATACTATTTAGTAATATCATTCCACAACAAAAGTTATATCATTCAAAGAAATATAGCTGACTACATATTATGGGTCCGTAGCTCAGCTAGGTAGAGCGTCTGGCTTTTAACCAGGCGGTCAGGGGTTCAAACCCCCTCGGACCCGTTTAGGTGAAAATATGAGCAAGTTCAATGTGCTAGAGCACGAAATTGTGCCAGAACATCATCTGGTTCCAGTAGAAGAAGAGGAAAACGTTTTAAGAAAGCTTAATGTGACCAAGGATGACCTGCCCAAAATCGGTATTAACGATCCAACTATCAAGGCATTAGAGGAAATACATGGAAAACTTGAACCTGGAAGAATAATTAAAATTATCCGGAAGAGCCCTACGGCAGGGTATTATGAGTATTATAGAGTTATTGTAAAGAGTGTGATATGAAATGAATCCTATTTTAGATGCGTTTTTTAAATCAGAAAGTGTTGTTAATTACCAGATAGATTCAATGAATTATTTTTATGCCTCAAAAAACAATCCGGACAGCATAATGCAACAGATTGTTGATGAAACAAAAATATCTGATGATGCAACTCCTGGAGTTATAGAACTTGACCCATCAAAAACAAGGGGCAAGGACATAAAAATATATTTTGGAAGGGACAGAGAAAATGGAAAGGCAACAGGAGACCCGACAATATGGGTAGAAAAACCGGAAATAAAAGAAGCTTCCGGTGCCTCAAATCAAATCACTCCACAGGAAGCAAGACTCAGGGACCTGAACTATATGGCACCCATTATTTTGCGGCTACGTATTGTTGAGGATGGTATAGAAAGAGATGCAAGCACAATAAAAATAGGGGAAATACCCGTAATGGTGAGATCGAGGATATGCACACTTTCAGAACAGAATCTCGATCTATATATAGAAAAAAATAATGGGCCTATTGATGAAACAAGAGAAGAAAAACTCAGATATGTTGATGAGGACCCAACAGACCCCGGAGGTTATTTTATAATAGGAGGATCAGAAAGAGTTATTGTTTCACTTGAAGATCTAGCACCTAATAAGATTCTCGTTGA
>JAKAAK010000047.1 GCA_021797025.1 Thermoplasmata archaeon | reverse complement strand
CGGATAAGAAGGCATTTTCGGATAAAATCATGAAACTTACTGCAGAAAAGCAGAAACTGTTAATAGACTATTACCTGAAAGGAGATGGCAACACATATCTAAAAAAGGGCAAATCAAAAAATGGTCAGGGCAGCAACAGTTAGCAGGGCCCTTGCATTCCAGCTTCAGGAAATGCTTTCGAGAAACAATATATTTGCCAGCATAATGATCAGGCCTGCTTCCGGCGATGAAATCAACGGCAGGGCTATCCAGAGAAAAGAACAGTATATAATAGAATATACTGAAAATATAAAATTCAGCAGGGTTAGGCATAAGAACAACTATTACTACGTTCCCATAAAAAAGGTGGAGCGTGAGGAATACAACGATATTGTATACAACCTTGAAGTTGAAACGGACGATTCATATCTGGTAAAGGGATTTGCAGTTCATAACTGCACAGCGCCCAAATACAACACAAGCTCATTACACACAGCCATAGTAGAAATATATGCAAGGAAGAACTCCGATGTAAAATACACAAGTGTGCAGAACTGGTCAGATAGTGTATACAACCTTCCCGTAAAAAGGGCATGGGTTGATGAAAATGCCCATATGGACTGGGTAACAGGGGAGCTCGGATCAAAGGTAACCATGATATATCCCTCATCCTATCTCAGGGGAAGGGGAGCATCCACATCAAATCTACAGATAACACTGGCAACAAAGGATACCTTCAAGGATGCTGGGGGCAAGGCGCTTCATCTGGCACCTGACACAACCTCCAGGATAGTATCTAAATCTATCAGCCTGGATAACGGGCTTACAGCATACCGTGGCCTTGTAAGAATGAACGAGGGTGCCAAGAGGGCAAAAAGCCATGTACAGTGCGATGCGCTCTTAATAAACAGTGATTCAAAGAACTATACATACCCCTATGATGAGATATATGAGCCAACTGCAGAATTCAGCCATGAGGCAACAGTAGGAAAAATAGGGACAGACGAGCTTACATACCTCAGGTCAAGAGGATTGAGCGAGGATGAGGCATCATCTATGATAGTTCTGGGATTCATGGATGACATAATGAAGGAGATACCCATGGAATTTGCGGTGGAAATGAACAGGCTGGTCAAGCTGGAAATGTCCAAAATGGGAGCTGTGGGATAAATATATTTTTATTCATTTTTATGGTGATATAATATGATAGAGAATTATTTAGAAACATTAAACACCAGATTCCATGATTTCGACATAGAATACAGGAAGCAGGCTTATATAAATTATCTCAGGTATCCTGATCCTACCTATAAGGAGAGCCCCGATAAAAAAAGCTATGTTACTATTACAGAAAAGGATCTTGAAAGAATGGCTTTCGGTGAGTTATCCGTCTCCATAAGGAAGGAGGGAAAGATCGATAATGAATTTGACCTTGTGGTTACTGATTCTGATTTTGTTGTAAGCGGTAACAAAAGAGATATTTATATGTCCAGTATGAGAACTGCTTTCACAGAAAAGCCAGAATTATTCAGGAATTATGTCGATAAGATATTCGGAAAGTACAACAGGGAAAATCTGATAAATTTTTCATACGAGAATGGATACTTTGTAAGTGTGCCTGACAATGTAAAGACTGAAATTAAAATAGAATCTGTACAGGATTCTAATTCATCGTTTACCTTCAAGAATGTTATAGTTGTCGGAAAAAATTCCTCAGTTGAAATCACTGATATATACAGAAAGCATGGAGAGGGGGATGGAGTTCATGGCAGGAACATTTACATATTCTGCCTGGAAGGGTCGCATGTAAAATATAACTATATCCAGGCAGAAGGAGAAGATACTGTAAATCTTACATACCTTAGGCCGGTGTTATACGATAACTCCGAAATCCGGATAATAGACGTAAATACAGGTGGCAGCAGGGTACTTTACAACCATGAAAGCGAGATGCATTCAAATACAACCATGAGGTCTTACGGTGTAAATATCTCCAGAGCTGACCAGGAAATGGATATCTGGGATTCCAGCTTACAGTACGGAAAATATTCAAATTGCGATATCAATATAAAAGGTGTGGTGTTTGATAGAAGTTCTACCATGCACCGGGGCAATATCGACATAGAACCGGATGGAACAAAATCAACCGGATTTTATGGCTCTGCAATTCTCCTGATGTCAGAAGATGGAAAGGGCAACTCAAAACCAGCACTGCTCATCAAGAACAACGATACAAAATCGAAGCATTCATCGGCAATATCCAGTATTGATCCTGAGCAGATATTCTATCTTAGATCCAGAGGGCTCTCAGAGGCAGAGTCAAAGGATTTAATCATAAATGGTTTCATAGGCTATATAGAGGATATAACAGACAATGAATTCCTGAAAACATTACTAAAAGATATATTAAAATTATGAATATTTTATTTAAATTTCTAATTTATATCAATGAGGGACAAAGTTTTATAATATTGACATATTAGAGGATGAATGACAGAAACGTCCGCGACGCGTGGTGAATTTACTAGGCATTTGACATTCAAGGACGTATTTTTCCTCTCCTTCGGTGGCATGTCTCCACTACTCAGCATTCTAACCTACGCAGCATACGCAATAACAATTGCCGGCTTTGATGCCCCTATTGTAATGGTAATAGGCATGTTCCTCGTTCTTATCAATGGTTTATCTGTTACGCAACTTTCAAAGCGTTTTTCATCATCAGGAGGATATTATACCTATGCATTCCAGGCACTCTCTGCAAGAATCGGATTTGATACTGGCTGGATGTACATATTTTATTCCATATTATATGCACTTGCATACCTTACAGGTGCAATATTCATTATAGTTACTGTTCTCGGAATCTCTGAATATTATGCATTTCTCCTGATCATGGTGCCATCTGTTACATTTCTTCTGGTCGGCATTAAACTGTCATCAAAATATGCATTATATGCAGTTGCCATTGAAATAGCATTAATGGTAAGTATAGTATTTTTCTCATTTGTCATGACAAAAGGTGCGGCATATATACCAAATCCAGCAGTTTATCATATTTCTGGCGGGGACTTTGCCCTGGGCATATTATTTGCTATGGGAATTCCAACAGGATATGGATCCATCGCACCTGTTTCAGGTGAGATTACAAACCCGAAGAAGGTTGTAGGACGGAGTGTGATCTCTGTAATCCTTATAGGAGGAACACTTGCGACCCTGATGATTTATGCCTTTGCAAATCTTATACTTCAGAATCACATAATCATACCGGTAAGCGATAAACTTCCCGTTATAGGTATAATTCTGAATAATTTCGGTAAATACGGTATATATCTCTATTTTGCAGTTGCAATAGCAACAATAAACGATTCTATTCTCGCCATTCTTTCTTTTGGATCAGCAGCCTCCAGGACATTCTTCAGAATGGGCTATGACAGGTCATTTCCCTCCATATTTGCAAGAAAGATCAAGGACAATCCGTTGATAGCAACGGGCTTTGTCAGTGCAATAATGATTGTCCTACCACTTCTGATCCTGCATTACATAACCGCGGAGACCGCTTTCATATTCCTGGGCACCATATCAGCGTTAGGTGGTTTATTTATCCATGTAAGCGCAAATTTTTCACTCATACGTGTTGGGCTCAGAAGGGGCAGGAGACTAATGTCCCGTGCAAAGGCCAGTATTTTTTCCTATTTAACTGATTTTAAAGAGGTTATACTCGCCCTCGTAGGAGCCATAATAAGTTCCATAGTACTGATATATTCAGCATACTCCACGGTTTCGTGGTACACATCCCTATTCCTTGTATGGATTGTGGTCGGATTTGTACTCTCTGAGGTAAAGGCCATAGTTACCAAAACCTCTGATGACGTGATGGATATAAGCAAGGAGGGTAGAATACTGGCAGAAAATCTTATGAATGTAAAGGTTATGGATGCAAGGATTCCAGGACTCGATGTCATGGTTGGAATTAATGATACATTGCAATCAGCCCTGGAAAAACTTCTTTCCAAAAATATACCCTATGCCATTGTAGTTGATGAAAATATGAAGCCGGTTGGAACTCTATATGTTATAGATATTCTGCTCCTCCCCAAGGAGGCCATAGGGCGGGGGAAGGTCAACCAGCTACATCTGGAGAAAGTAGTAAATATAGATATCAACGATGAGGTTACAGATGCCGTGAGAATCCTGAAAGAAAACAATGTCAATATACTTTCAATTGTGGATGGAACGGGAAAATGCACCGGAACAATCACAGAAAGAGAAGTTCTCTTAAAACTCGCAAGTACAGAAAAGCCTGCAGTGGATTGAATTTATTGTATATTCCTGATGCGCCTCTGGGCATTTTTCTTCTGCCTGTCCTTGTATCTGTAATACTGGTACTGTGTCATGGCACCCACAGGTTCACGATCACTTTCCTTCTCAATGAGGGAAATCAATGCCATTCTGTTGCCGCTTACTGATAATATTTTTTCATCTATTTTCCTGAAGGAAGAAACAGAACTCCTAACTATGAAAAAAGGAAAAATCAGACCCATTATAACCACAGCTGCCAGTGCAGGTATAAAGTAAACTCCATAAGCTGCCGGTAGAACCATGCTCAAAACGTAAATTCCCAGGATTAAATCTATAAATAGTACAAATAATCCGAACGATAAATAAACCAATATTTTTGACCGGCCCTCTATTTTATCATAATACTTTTCTAGCATGAGCATCTCTATTTCGTCATCATTCAATCTTGAAAAGGCATCATTTAGTATTATTATATTCCACTCTTTTCCGTCTGTTGCTGTACCCATGGCAGGTCCCATTCCCGATCTTATATATACTTTATGAGAACCATCACCGGTAAGTTCTGCAAGCCTTTCTGAAAGTTCACTGCTGTATTCATCACCCTCCCTGAACCCTTTTGATCTTTTGAAAGTGATATAAAGCGGTATTGACAGGAGCACGAGGTCAGCTGGAATCATTAATAATGTAGATTCAATGCTGTGAAGGGTTAATATTGCCATTATAGATTCAAAAAGTATAAAGGTAAAAATAGAAAATACAAGTGTACTTTTAATTCTTTTCCGTGAATCTTTGACCAATTTCCTCATACCTGAGTACAGTATAACCGTGGATACTGCCGTGAGAGCCAGTGGAATTATAGCCAGGCTCACGAAACTCATCTCATGGGATGGAAGGGAGAGTACCATGAAAGTAAAGATAAACGTAAATGCAAATACTGCTATCAGTAATAACACATATTTCTTTTCACTCATAATTCGGGCCATGAAAAAGCAACTCACCAATCTATAAAAATTTTCTGATAAGTAAAAGGAGTAAGTTGCGTAATTCATTTTGCCATAAATAGTAATTAAATGTAAATCCCATGTATGATTAAATACAGGAAGATTGATTAGTTTTTTATGACAACAAAACCAGTCACCCTTGATCAAACAGGAGTATAAGAAGATATAGCACTTCAACTACAGAAATAATCACTCTAAAAAATATATCAGTGCAATGAATGATTTTCTGGATTACAGTGTATTCAATAGATGGAGGGAACTGCTGGAAGAGAACAATAGCAGGAAAATGGGAACACCTTTTATAGTACCTGGAATAGTAATAATGTATTTAGCAAGGCTAATGGATTTAAAACGATTAACATTGAGGCAGCTAGAGTCTGAACTCCATAAACTATCAAGAATATTCAGATTCCATGAAATATCGTTCATACCAATATACAGAAGAATCAGGAAGATTATTCCAGAAATAGTGAACAACATCAGTGGTGCATTAGCAGTAATAGACTCTTCAGGATTTAAAGCAACATTAAGCGAAGACTATTTAGGCAATAAATGGCATAAAATAAGAGTGGTATGGAAAACTGGATGCTGTTATAAGCATAAACAATTTTGAGATAATAGATTACTGAATTACAGATGAGCATACAAATAATGTTAAGGGGGAATAAATCTGATAAGGTGGGTAAAGAACAGGGTAAGAAGATTATACGGTGATAAGGGATATGATTCAAAGGCTATTTACAATGAATTCGAGGAGAAGGTATCAATACCTGCAAGGATGTATGAATCCACACTGTCCAGGTGCTCTCCATACAGGGAAAAGATTACAAGATTGATTAAAAGGTTCAGTGAAGGGCTCTGGAAAATAAAGAATGATCGCGGTCTAAGATGGAATGGTAAGATATACCTTTCTGAGACAAGGAGGCTTTTCGGTGAAATAATAACAGCTGTAAAGCCTGATAATATTGTACAGGAAATAATACTAAAGGTATATTTCTACAATTGGTACAATAAATTAAGCCGATGTTAATTATGCAAGTGACTTATTCGGTACATTACGGTTTATATGCAATATTGTCAGACATATCGTTCAATTTTCATTCAGTATTCCATAGAAATAATTATAATATGTGTTCCTCTATACTTATCAACATAGTTAACCGGTAAACTATTAACTAATATTGTTACCGAAATATATATATTGATACATTAATATCATTATGAATAAAAAGGCAATTTTAGGGATAGTTATGTCAGCCATATTCATAGCTTCAGGTTTTGCCATAGCGGTCGATAGTTCAGCCAGCAATGGTCAGGCAGCTGGAGATTCATCTCATGCTGCAGCTGTAAACATCCCTGAAAAAATGTTTGATGTGAAGCCAGAGGGAAAGGCATTCTACTCTGGTAATGCAGGTGTCATATTTTCAGGAAACGATCCATACATTGACCTCGGTGGTAGATTCTATCCTGCCATGTGGAATATTTATTCTGTAAACGAAGGGCTATCCATTGAGAAAGGGAAGATAACAGAAATTCATATGATAAAAAACGATTACCAGAACTCTGCAGTGGAAACACTTGAGAACAGAAACATGAGAACATCATACATATTTTCATTCCATGGTAGTATGGTCTCCTCAAACATTGTACTAAAAAATTTGAAAAGTATAAACCAGAGCTTTATTGTATGCTATAATATGCTGCTGCCCGATAGGAATATAATGGGAATAACCGGCAGCCATATGGTAGATAAAGCTTTCAATCCAACCGGTGTAAGTATAATGAATATAAGAAGAACAGATGACCCGCTGATATTCAATAACATTATTGTAAATCCTGTGAACTCAATGCCTGTGTCCACTGTGATAGTAAATTACCACAGTTATGCTGTGCTGAACATGAAATATGCAGTGGAACTGTCCGGTAATGAGACACATACAATAGACCCGGAAGTAAAGCCAATGTACAGTGCAGGTGGATGCGACCCTGCAGGCAGCGACATGGTAGAATATGGAAACATAACCAGAGGACTATCCATGGGTGGCTGTGTGTTCAACTCCGGTGGGGCGGAAATAGGAGTTGTCTCGGAAACTGTTGAAACTCCAGAACAAAAATATATGAATGGAGACCATTTCAGTATCTGTGTTGTATCAACTTTTAGCCCGGTAAAAAGTCATGATTATAACGTTAACTGTGTAAAACAAAAAATCGATCAGACTACAGGTGGTAAATGTGATCTAAAATTAGTCAATTATAAGAATTACTTTCAGGATCATCATAAAAATACTGGTAAAATGGATGCAACAATAAATGATGCATTCTACTTCCTTAACGTTATTCTAGGGGCCATAGGTATATCGATACCCAGTCCCACATCCCTCCTTTCGACTTCACAGGAAACATCGATATACAAAAATTGCAATAACAATGAATATAAAATAACTGTAAATGCAGGAAAAGTAACAAGCCCTAAAGCCGGGGTATACTGGCCATCAATCTCTTATGGTTACTGGACACACTTATGGGGATTCATACCGGAATATCATATAAAAAATGTCCATGAATTTGGAAGCTGCTTTGATTTATTTTATCGTATTAATCACGGTGGTACAAGAGAAAACCCGTACTATAATAATCTACAATACTCAAGTACATTTAAAATTATAGATAGCGATCTAAAACCGGTGGAATTTGAAAATGGCAATTACGAAATTTCAATAAGTGAATCGTTTTTGCTTGCACAGTATTATCATTAGGTGACAATAATGGGGAAAAACAGAAATATCTGACAGTAGCTATTGTTCTCATTGTAATGTTTTCGTTTATGGGGTATGAAGCTGCTACGGAACCACCCTTCCTCAAGCCTCAAACCAACTCATATCTGAATAGCATAAATGCATCAAAGGATGCATATAATTTTACCTATGGTTCTTCCAGTGCAACATATTATGTAATAAATTGCTCTGATCCTTCAAACATCTATTATGCAGGTGTGCATGTAAGCATATCAATGCGCATAGTAAAGGGGCATCAATCATTGAGTTTCCCCCTCACTGGAATTTCCTTCAATTTATCCCTAAAATACTATATAAATAATGCCATATGTCCATGCCCTGAAATTTCCATCTCTAATTACAATTCTACATATGTTTGCTATCTATGGAGTTTTGGCGTTCCCCACGGCAATACTACATACGTAATCACAGGTTTCATTGCTCCTGTTTATGAGGTCTCATTTATCCATTTCAGGGGTGCAGAACATAAATTTATAATCTCTCATAAAATTGAGGGCGTGCAAAATTAATGATTAATTCTATAAATATCTATATAGCATTATTTTCCATTATTATAATATTTTAAACTATTCATTTGTATTCTGGAGATCTTCTATAAAGGAAGCCAGATTAATGCATATACTGTAAAACTCTTTGCCATTTTCAGTGAATGAATAATTGACCCTGACCGGCCTTGATGGAATTATAACCCTTTCCAGTATACCATACTTTTCCAGATTTGATAAAGTAGCCGATAAACTTGTATTATTTATTCCCTTTACCTCCTTTTTTATCCTATTGAAACCTGCACCCTCATACTTTCCTATAGCGATAACAACCGGTACTGTCCATTGCCTCATTATTTCAGAATATTTCCTGGTATAATCCTCTCCGGATGTAATTTCTTTTAATTCTAGGTAAGTCAATTTGAATTCACCTGATATATTTTACATAACTTTCTGATATATAAATATGTTTTGCATTATAGAATCATGGAAGGAATAGAGGCTTTGAATAGAAATATGGTAGATATAGCAGAGAAGGCAAGCAGGGCAGTTGTAAGCATTAATACCACCCTGGAGGTGCAATCCTACGGTTACGGAGTTGCCCCGGTGAAAGGATCAGGATCAGGCTTTATTATCACCCCTGATGGTTATATACTTACAAATAATCATGTAATACAAGATTCCGAAGAGGTTGAGGTAATTCTCAGTGATGGAAGTAAATACACCGGAACTGTTGCAGGAGGGGACCCACAAACCGATGTTGCTATAGTAAAACTCCCCGGTACTGAATTCCCGGTGCTTGAGCTGGGTGATTCAGAGGCGATAAAAACAGGATCTATGGTCCTTGCAATAGGGAATGCACTGGGACTTCCGGGCGGGCATACAGTATCCCTGGGCGTTATCAGTGCAAAGAACAGGCCTATGCCCTGGGCAGATTTCATATTTGAGGGGCTGCTGCAGACCGATGCCGCAATCAATCCAGGGAACAGTGGAGGTCCACTAATAGATATGTCCGGGAAAGCCATTGGAATAAACACGGCAATAATTGCACAGGCAAACGGCATTGGCTTCTCCATACCGGTGAACACTGTAAAAAAGGAGCTCCATGATATGATATCTACCGGTAAGGTCAACAGAAAATACATTGGTATTTCAGGAATAGAGATGAATAGCAGCATAGCCAGAAGATACGGCACTGGAATTGACACAGGAGTAATGGTTGCAAGGATAGATCCCGATTCACCTGCTTACAGATCAGGAATCAGACCTGGAGATGTCATAACAGAATTTGATGGAAAGACTGTTAATTCAATGCGTGACCTGATAAAATACATATCGGAAATGTCCGGAAGCAGTGATGCACTATTCATGAGAGGCAGATCAAGGTATAAAACCTCCATAACAATGAAAAATAAAAATGGAAGGAAAATAATTATAACTGACTGAGTTTATAATCTAGATTTATTTTCAATTAAATTTTTTATAAAATTGCTATCTAGTATATCGTTAATTTTAATTCTTTCCTGTTCTGCTGTATCCCTGTTTCTCAGTGTTACCGTATCATCTTCCAGTGTCTGGTAATCTACCGTTATGCAGAAAGGAGTTCCTACTTCATCCTGCCTGGCATATCTTTTGCCGATGGTTCCAGTTTCATCATATAATATATAGCTGTCGACCTTCTTTAGTTTTGAATATAGTTCTTCTGCCTTTTCCTTGAGATTATCCTTCTTCATTAATGGAAACACAGCTATATGGTAAGGTGCCATGTAGTACGGTAATCTTAGTAAATTCTTTCCGTCCTTCTTCTCCATACTCTGGGATATCAGTGTGAGAAGTATACGGTCAATACCGTAGGATGGCTCTATTACGTATGGAATAACATCTTTCTCACCTATTTTTATTCTCATCTGATTGCCCGAACTGTTTTCATGGTTTTTCAGATCGAAATCGGTTCTGTTTGCAATTCCAACAATTTCAAACCATTCATCATCGATTAATCCCTCAGCATCCCAGGAATCCGCTGCATAATGTGCCCTTTCATCCGGTTCATGCTGTCTGAATCTTAGCTTATCATTTGATATACCAATCTTTTCAAGGATGACCTGGGTTTTGAGCACAAAATATGCAAATGCCTGGCTACTTATAATTTTTTTCTCATAGGCTTCCTTTACCGAAATATACAGGTCTTCACCTGTATTGGGCCTGATTTTTATCTTTTTATAATCGTAAAGCTCCGAGAATTTAAGGTTCTCCGGATCAAGAAATACCTCTATTTCACACTGATTGAATTCCCTCAGCCTTATCAGGCTCTGTCTGGGAGATATTTCATTCCTGAATCCCTTTCCCTGCTGCCCGACCACCATGGGTATTTTTCCACGATTATAGTTATTCAACAGCCTGAAATTCACAAAAATACCCTGAGCTGTCTCAGGTCTGAGATAATAATCACCCGAAACCCTGTACATCAAATTGAAGTCGTAAACTTTTTTTATTATACTGCCGCAAACAGGGCATTTCAGGTTATATTTTTCAACAAGATCTTCAGCATCTTTCATGGATGTGGGAATAGATGAAATTTTATTGAATCCCAGTACGGTTTCAAGTTTGAATTTATTTTTGCATTGATCACATTCAGCTGCAAGATCCGAAAATCTTGCAATATGACCCGATGCCTGGAATACAGGTTCTGGTGTAACATTCGGTGAATCAATGAATATGGCACCCTCATTCAAATATTCCTCTTTCCATATCTTTACTATATTATCTTTCAGGAGAACCCCCAGAGGCCCATAGTCATAGAATCCTGCAAACCCGCCATATATTGAAAAAGATGGCCAGAAAAATCCCCTCCTTTTTGCCAGTTCAACTGCATCCTCATACATCTTAATCCTTGAATATTTTCATTATTTCTATATCATATAGCATACCATAAAGGTCACCATGGCCGGTCAGAACCGGAAGCTGGTTATAGTTCTTCTGCGACATGAGTTTTACGGCGTCTTCCAGGTCAGATTCAAGGTATATAACCTGCGGCTCCTTTACTATAAGCTTTTTAACAGGTATATCCGGAACTTTTATGTTGGACTTGGCTATAAAATACGTGAAAACGTTTCTTATTCCTTCCCATGACCACGGATCCTCATCGTCGGCTATTCCGGATTCTGTGGATTCTATAGTTTCATACATCTTCACACGGTCAAATATATCCCTGTCAGTGATCAGCCCGGTAAACTTTACATTTTTATCAACAACCGGAAATGAATATATCTCTGAAAGATTCATCATTAAAAGTGCAACTGATAATGGTGTTTCCTCCCAGCACGGGACAGAGCTGTATTCCATAACATCCTTAACCTTGGTCTTTCCGTATTTTTCCTTTATCAGGTTCAAAAAGTTCTGGGGCGTAAGTATTCCAACTACTTCATTATCGTCATTGACAACAGCAAGATGCCTTTTTTTCTGTGTGTATAATTGCATTGCTGCGACATCAACAGGGTCATTTTCATTCACTGTAGGTGCTTTTCTCATGACAAGCGCAGTCTGTGTTTCATCAGGTTTATAAAATATATCCCTTCTGGTTATTATACCCTGGTATTTATTCTGACTATTTTTTATGGGTATGCCTGTTACGTTGTTTTTAATCAATATTTTTATGATTTCTGAAATAGAACTGGGAACTGTATAGCATAGGGGATTCTTTGTCATTATATCTGAGACCTTATAATCCATGGAAGTTAATGTATATCTAATAAATAATTCTTTAGGTACGCAGTTTATGAGCCAATTATTTTTATGCCTTTAATTCGATATAGAAATACAATCCTGTTAAGCAAAATGGTTTTATCGTATATATGATTTCAGAATATGGAAAAATATTACGTTGAAGTCAGGGCGTATCCCACAATAGGAATACTGCTTTTGGGAGGTATATCTGATAATATTAAGAGACTTCCAAGGCATACCACTGCAGGCATAGCATATACCAGCCTGAATGATGATATATATGTAAAGACAGACCTTTATCTCTCAAATCAAAGGTCAGGAATCATCAATGGTAAACAAATTTCAGAGGATTCAAACAGGTCTCCCTTTATTGTTATAGATAAATATAAAAATGATATACTGAAAAGACACCCTGAATTCAAGGAAGTATCATTTATATCTGAAAATAAAAATATTCTTAGCGGAAGCTCAGATGCAGGTGCAGCAGCCATTGGAGAATGTATAGAATCAATATTTGAGTACAATATAAATATTTTCAATTTCGAGAATGATCTGCAGAAAATATCGGAAAGTGTGGGAAGAAGCCTCTACGGTGGATTTACAATTAATCATGCAAACGGCAAAGAATCATTAACAGATGAAATCCTCGGTCCGAATGATTTCCAGGACTATGTAATAGTCGGTTGCAAGTTTTCTGACAAAAGAAAGCCTTCCGATGTTATCCATGAAAATATAATAAATCATGAAAAATACCAGGAACGGGTTAAAAATTCAGAAATCAGGGCAAAGGAACTTGAGAAGTTTGCTGACAGCCATAATATAAAGGGAATATTTGAAGCTGGTGAAAAGGATACACTGGAGTATCATTCCCTGCTCCGTGATGTGGGCGTTAATATAATTACAGATGCAATGCAGCAATTTATTAATAAAATTTCGGAATTAAAATCAGACTTCTGGAATGCCTATATTGTGACCGGCGGAACCAATGTTTTTGTTGCAGTAGAAAAGGAAAATATGGAAAAGGTAAAGGAAGCGGCAAAGGAATTTCCATGTGATCCTGTTTATCTTAAAGTAGCAGGAAAGCCTGATGTTATATCCAGAAATTTTTAATTTTTCTGTTTAATTTTTTTATAGACTTTTCTGTAGGGGAAAAATATCACAGCGAGAAATCCTAAAATTGATGAAATCAGGTAATCGTATGAGTATTCTGGAACATGCGTTGAATATTCGCTGGGCCACTCACCCTCCAGTTTCATTACATTTAATTTAATTAAACCATACCATGGAATATAACCGTATGCTTTACCAACAATTTCAGTGAGATTCACCGGCTTTATCCCCCATATGTTCTGGTCCGATGCATAATAGGCATTATATGTTTTGTTATAGTATCCTGAATCTTTTGAAAGACATGCAAGATTGTGATCGCCTACTGTGATGAATCCGGAATCGCCTTTATCTGTGGAAACATTTACTATAAGATTTCTATGAGCATAGCCAATATTATCAAGTAATATTATATCTCCATAAATGTGAATATAAGACTGGTTGTTATAACCTCCGATTTCAGGTACTGACCCGTTCCAGTATAGATAAAACATTGCCCGGTGAATTGTGACAACACCAAGAGCTGTATTGTGATATAATATAACATTTCCATATTCCCCATAGGTTGAAAAATTATCCTGCTTCCCCTTAACATAGGTTGTTACCTCATCTATATTATTCACTTTTTTCACCAGTACAATAGTTCCTTCATCTATTAACCCATACTGCCATCTGTCAGAATGCTCCATACTGTAAGACTCCACAACGCTGGCAGGAGGAAAAACGCCTGAATATGCTGTTATTGAAATAAGTATTATGATAACTGCCATAACCAGTATAACTGTGACCCGAAAGTACTTTTTTCTATAATAGGGAACGGTCATTGTAGGTTAATGAACTATATCTATAAATAATATGTCCAATACTAATCGTGATTACTATATGATTTAGAACAGATTTAATCTATTATCATAATTCACGCAAATATTCGCCGGTTCATATATCAAAATGTTTAATATATTTCTTATCTTACCAATTTATGATTAGAAGACGGTACTACTTTCTTTCCGTATTCATATTTTCTATCATACTTTCAATTATTATTTCATCTAAATCTCCTGATTTTGTAACTGCTTTCCTTTTTTATACTGGAATATTCTTTATTCTCACCATTTCACTCTCGGTCTTTCCATATGTATACTATAACCATATCTCTGAACTGAGTATATTGAATAGAATTCCGAAATATCTGCCAGGGAATATTATCAATATTGTCGATTCAAAGGCAAAGTTTACAATATCTATTATGAATAATAATTTTAATGTAGTTTCGGAGCTTATCCAGGAAAAATACATAGAGGCAAAGGCTGTATTTCTTGGTCATGTTATAGAATTTTACCAATACTCTTCACCCTGGGTGATATCATATTTACCATTTCTGAAAATAGATTTAAATTCAATAGTTGCTATTTCACAGGGCCGGCGTACATATGAAATTAACTTACCGAATCTTCCATCGCTGATTAAATGCAATTATTTTCATATTAAAACAGAAACGGAAAGCTATAAAATTATAGTTGAGCAGGAAACAGCTGAAAAATTCATATCTACAATTTTAGGTCAAAGAATGAATAACCAAAATCTTTAAATTACATAGTTAAATTAATGTAAACAATGGCAAAGGATAACCAGAATGAGAACTTCCAGTCAGGAGCTGGATTAATCCGATATTTCAATGAAGAGGAGATTAAAGGTCCCGCTCTGGATCCCAAGTTGATAATTTATATAGGTATAGCGATGGGAGTTATAGTTGAGCTTGCTAAGTTCTTCTGGCCAGTTTAATTATATTTTTGAAAATTTATTTTAATTTTAGTTTCAGCCTGCTAATTTTGTTAATTTGATATTTTTTAGTTTACTAATTGAAAACTCTGTAGTTGGAATGAGGAAAATCATACACAGATTCAGCCAACCTTTGTTAATATGAATTATTATTGGCCGAACTTCGGGACATTATAGTTATTTACTAACATTATTATACTTATAAGTATTACATTTTCATGGCAAAAAAAGAGATGTATCCAATTGAGAGAAAGATGGATGAGGATGACCTGAACAGGCTGATAAAAAGCATAGAAA
>JAKAAK010000242.1 GCA_021797025.1 Thermoplasmata archaeon | reverse complement strand
GGATTGTAGAGATCAACACCATACTCAGGATATCCCATTACTTCTTCCTCAAGTTTTATCATGCCGAGAATACTATTATCAAAAACAACCAGCTTGACAGGAAGTTTGTATTTCATTGCCGTAATAATTTCCATGGATGTCATTGCAAAACTGCCGTCACCGATGATCCCGTATACTGGTTTTCCAGAGGCCAGTGCAAGGCCTATTGACCCCGGTATACCCGCACCCATGGTACCCAGCCATGATGAGAAAAAGAATTTGTTGTTGCGCCTTGCCTCAATGAACCTGTTAACCCAGAGTGTAACATTCCCGGTGTCGCCTATTACAATGTCATCATCCTTTAAGCGTCTGGACACGGCATCAGCAACTACTTCGGCCCTTAATGGCTTTCTATGATCTGAGATTTTTTTCTGCATATCATTCAACCACTTATTCCTTTCATCCTTCATCCTGGAATAATACTTGTCCTGTTTTTCTTTAACGTTGATTTTATCGAGGAAATATTTTATATCGCATAAGTAGGAATAATCGGCCTTCATAATTCTGTTCAGGTCTTCTATCCTGTTATTAACCTGAATATTTTTCACCTTTTTCAGGAATGCAGTATATGGAAACACCGTTCCAAGGAATATAATCAGATCTGAATTATCTATGGCTTTTATGGAGGGTTTTGTGCCCAGTAACCCGATTCCACCCATAATCTTCTCATCACTATCAGGTAAAGTTCCCTTGCCATTTAGTGTATAGACAATAGGAGCACCTATTTTTTCAGCAAATTTATTGATTTCATCTGAGTATGGCCTGGCACCACCCCCTATGAATATCAATGGCCTGCTACTGGAATTAATTAATTTCTCTGCCTCCTCAATACCATCAGGCTGGTAGGAAACGGGATTTATATAGTACGATAATTCTTCCTCTTTGCATTCCTTCTTCAAAATATCAACGGGCATGTCTATATGGCCTACACTACCATTTATTATTGCCTCCCTGCAGGCTTTCCATACAAGAAACTGTGCATTATCGGGGTTCACTATTCTTGCGTTGAAAACTGATACATCATCGAATAGCTTTACAAGATCTACTTCCTGAAAATATTCATGCCCAAGGAGGTCTGTCTCTATCTGGCCGGTCAGTGCTATAACAGGGACATGCTGCATCTTGGCATCATAAAGACCGTTCAGGAGGTGGATAGACCCGGGCCCGGAAGTGCCCATGCACGCAGATAACTTACCGGAATATTTGGATTCGAAGGATGCACTGAGTGCTCCGCCTTCTTCATGGCGTACCTGAATATAATCGATATCATGGTTCCTCCTTATTGCATCAACAATGGGATTCAGGGAATCTCCAGGTATTGCATAAATCCTCTTTACACCGAAATTTACCAGTGTTCTAACAATTATATCTGCCACCGTTGTCATAATTTAATATTTAGTTATCGTTTAAATTATTTTTGAATTTTTATTAATATTTGAGTTTTAAGATAAAAACTTTATACAATATTTTAAACAACATCAGAAATCTCACTTGGATAATTATAATCATATGAAATAAACATTAAATAATCATAACATATATATTTTTATGAGCTTCGACCTTGTACTTGAAGATGGGAACGTTTTTCTCAACGGCGAACTACGGAGAACTTCTATAGGAATAAAAGATGGAAAAATTGCGGCTTTGGGAATTATATCAGAATTTTCTGGCAATTACAAAAAGATTGATTTATCTGGCAAACTGGTAATACCCGGTGGTGTTGATCCACACACGCATATAGAAGGATACTCCAGAGCAGGAACCATAAAAAATGGAACGGAATCGGCTGCTATTGGGGGAACCACCACAGTACTGGATTTTTCACAGGCAAATAAGAATGAGGACACAGTTGCCGCTGCTGCATCCAAGATTAAACGCTTTTCCGAGAATAGCCCGCTGGATTTTACTATAAAGCCCATGATGGTCACAGAGGATTTCAGTTCCCCTGAAAGGCTGGAGACTATATTTTCTGAATTGTCTAAAATGGGGGTAATGGCGGTAAAAATATTCACAACATATAAGAATCTGGGCAGATATGCGAATAATTATCAGATACTTCAGGGTATGAATACTGCCAAAAAATACGGGATAATGGTTCAGATTCATGCAGAAAACAACGATTTTCTTGAAGGCAATATGGATGCTCTCCTGAAAGAGGGAAAAAGCGGTGCTGAATACCATGCTCTGAGCAAGCCACCTGTAAGTGAGGATGTTGCTGTGGCGGACTCTGCAGTAATGGCAGGTGATTCAGGGGCGAAGGTATACTGTGTCCACCTATCCACCAGAAACTCACCGGAAATTATAGATAGTGCCAGAAAGCATGGTGTAAACATATACGGTGAAACATGCCCGCAGTATCTCATACTTGACGACAGTTTCCTCAATGGAAAAGAGGGAAATCAGTACATATGCAGCCCCCCTCTCAGAAAGAAGGAGGATAATGAATTGATGTGGAATGCAATTTCATCGGGAAAAATTCAGGCAGTAGGATCTGACCATGTTCCATTCCTTTTGGAGCAGAAAATGGGTTTTCCGTTCAATAAGGTGCCCAATGGAATACCGGGCATAGAGACAAGGTTGCCCCTATTATTTTCTGAAGGAGTTCAGAAGGCTAGAATTACACTTAGCAAATTTGTTGATGTTATAAGCACATCACCGGCAAGAATATTCAATCTCTACCCACGGAAGGGTACAATTTCTATTGGAAGTGACGCTGATATAACGGTAATAGACCAGAAGCTCGAGCATGGCTTAAGATCAGAAGACCTTCATATGGGAACAGATATAGCCATATACAGCCACATGAAAACTAAAGGCTGGCCTGTGTTGACAGTAGCAGGCGGTGAAATATTAGCTGAGAATGATGTTTTTACCGGGCATGGAAGAAAAGGTAATTTTCTGGGAAAAGAGGTGGAATAAATGGAGGATAATAATAGAATTAAAAAAATCCTTATTGAACAGGGTTCAATTGGAAGAGAAAATGGGAAAAAAATATCCAGTTATGAAGAACTGAGCATAAACGACGGCGTTACAAGGCCGGCAGGCACAGATCTTGATAAGAAAACCAGGGATTATTACACAGAACTCTGCAGAAAAAATGGATTCGACCCGTTTGTGGATGTTTTTGGCAACATATTTGTAACCAGTAAGGGTACAGAGCCAGGAATAATCATGATGGGATCGCATCTGGACTCTGTAGTCCATGGGGGAATGTTCGATGGTGCCATGGGTGTATTCAGTGCCTTCGAGGTGTTACTTAGATTGAAAGAATCAGGATATAAAAATAGA
>JAKAAK010000241.1 GCA_021797025.1 Thermoplasmata archaeon | reverse complement strand
ATGCCTGCATAGAGTACAGCATCCCTGGATATGTTTCTCCTTGTGTCCCTGTTGAATGAACCTGTCATGCCAACGAATATAGCGAGACTCCCGAAGGGATCAATGACCACCAGCAGTGGCATGAAAACCTTCAGGAAATCTGTTATAAACGTCATGCTACAGTATGGCAATTATGTATATAAATTGAATTTTTTTTAGCAATGTAACAGAATATAATTTTATCTGAATATACAGCAATTACGGTAATTAATCGCTAAAATTACAGGAAGCAATAATTAAATCAATGGAAAAAATCTTATATTGTTTTTGTATGGCATTAAGATGAAGGTACTGATTCTCGGTATAGACGGCTACATAGGTTTTCCACTGGCATTGCGCCTCCTGGACAGGGGATATGAGGTCTCAGGTGCAGACAATTTCTATACCAGGAACAGGGTAAGAAAGGTCGGTTCCAAATCTGCGATTAAGATTAATTCATTTTCAACAAGAAATAAAAAACTGAACAATGCCATTAAATTTTACAGGGGCGATGTGAGCAATTCCAAATTCGTTTATGACATTATAAGGGATGCGAAACCTGATGCAATAGTTCATCTTGCCGAGCAGAGATCCGCACCTTATTCCATGATATCTCTGAAAACTGCAACAGAAACGCTTGATAAGAATATTGAAAGTACAATGAACATTATATACGCAGTGAAGGACCTTAACAGGGATATACATATAGTGAAGCTCGGGTCCATGGGTGAATATGGAACACCTAATATAGATATACCGGAAGGCTTCCTCAATGTCAATTATAATGGCAGAAACGATAATCTTCCTTTTCCCAGAATGGGACAGTCATGGTACCATCTGTCGAAGATATTCGATACATATAGCCTGATGCTTGCAGAAAGGATCTGGAACATGAATATAAGCGATGTGATGCAGGGTGTTGTATACGGAACAAGAACACCGGAAATATCCAAGTACAAGCTTTTTACCAGATTTGATATAGATCAGGTTTATGGCACGGTGCTTAACAGATTTATTTCACAGGCAGTTATAGGATATCCCCTGACAGTGTATGGAAAAGGGAACCAGAAACGTGCGTTCCTGTCCCTGGAGGACAGCATTGAATGCCTCAATCTGATTATTGACCATCCACCGGAGAAAGAATACAGGGTTTATAACCAGTTCGATGAATACTATCCACTGAACTATCTTGCGGAAACCGTAAAAAGTCAGTATAAATCTCTTTACAACCGTGATGTAAGCATAGATCATGTACCTAACCCAAGGGTAGAGATGGAAGATCATTACTACAATCCTGTTAATGAAAATCTCAGGAAAATAGGGTACAAGAGGCAGAGGTCTCTGGATGAGGAGGTTCCGGTCATGATAAAGGATGTTAAGAGAAACATGAATACAGTATATAGCCTGAAAAATGTTATAAAACCTGCAACTAACTGGAGATAGATTTCTTGCAGAATTTATATGTTCTCTCCAGCAGCCGGAAATAATTATTGCTATTTCCTATACTTATCCAGTCATTCTTTCGAATTTTGAAATATTCAACTGTATTTCCTTTCGTTATGAATCGGTTTATTGCCGGCGTCAGCTCCGAACCCCGTATCAGATCCAGCACATCATGCTTGAAAACATAGAAGGCTGCCATGGCATAGTTGGATTCAGGGTTATCTGGTTTTTCCACCACGCTAGCAACATTTCTGCTGTTGATATAAGCTACGCCGTATTTTTCAGGGTTCAGCACAGACATTAGTGTCAGTACACTGTTGTTAGTTTTTTTATAAAGTTTTATAATTTTCTTTGTTTTCTTGGTATCGATAATTATGCCGTCACCGGCATTCAGCATAAAATCTCCCCTGATATAATCCCTTGCCAGTGATACGGCCTTTCCATAACCCTCCGGCTTTTGCTGATATATGAACTCCGTTTTCATTCTCAATGTTGACAGGTAATCAGCTGTGTGATGATCACGGTGATCGAGGACTATAAAGAACTTGCTTGCACCTGCGTCAGACAGATTATGGATTATACAGTCCAGGACAGGCCTGAGAACTATTTTTCCGTTTCGTACAGCGTACAGTGGGAGCATTTCCTTTCTCATGCCCCTTGGGAGATTTGCTCTGGTACCTAGTCCGGCAGCGGTAATGAGTGCATCCATACAGGGTAATTACATTTATTTTATTAAATAGTACCGCCTACTTTTTATGAAATCAACATCAATATACTATTAATACTTTCAAGCCATTATTAAACAATGAAATGCTCTATCTGTGGTGCACAGGCCGTCTATGAGGTGAAATATAACGGTTCATCTCTATGCAAAAAACACTTCATGGAATATGTGGAAAAGAGAGTTAGAAAGGAAATAAGGGCCCAGGTCGATTTTTCCAGAAAGAACATGAAAATTTCAGTAGCGATATCCGGCGGAAAGGACAGCTCTGTAACACTTTACTTGCTGAATAAAATTCTCTCTGAAAGAAGAAATTTAGAGATAACAGCTTTTACCGTGGATGAGGGCATAGAGGGTTACAGGAGCACAGGACTTGAGAAGGCGGGAAAACTTTGCAAACAGCTCAATATAAAACATGATGTAATATCATATAAGGAAAATTACGGTTATACTTTAGATGAAATAATGAAAATAGATAAAAAAACGATATCATGTTCGCACTGTGGCCCCATGAGACGGCAGCTCATGAATAAAATATCAGAATATTCAAAATCTGATTATGTTGCCTTGGGGATTAATCTGGATGATTATTCGCAATCAATACTGATGAATGTTGCAAAGGGAGATGTGTCCAGGTATGCTAGAATGGCTCCTCATTCATATATTCGCGATGGGCTTGTTCCCAGGATATTACCACTGAGAAAAATACCTGAAAAGGAGGTTGTGCTTTATGCCCTGCTCACTGGCATAGACTTTGATTCAAGCTGGTGCCCCTATTATAGCATGGCACAGAGGAATACTTTCAGGGATGTTATAGAAAGGCTGGAAAAAGAAACTCCTGGAACAAAATTTGCCATTGTAAAATTCTTTGATGAAACCAGACCGGCAATAAAGAAGAGTATCAGTACAGAGAGCATTAAACTCAATAAGTGTAAAATATGCGGTGCACCTACTCCAGGCGAGATATGCGAGGTGTGTGCTGATCTAGAAACCATAAGAAATCTTGAAAAGGCAGCATAGAAATATTTATTAAATTTCTAACAATAGAGGTCTCACGGGGTTGTAGCTTAGCTTGGTTGGAGCACCCGGCTGATAACCGGGAGGTCACCGGTTCAAATCCGGTCAGCCCCATCGGGTGCAGGTGCGGGTACAAACATTTTTGAACCCCCTATGCCTTTTTCTGTTTTTTGACATCGCTTGAAAACCCTGTTGTATACGTCTTTTATTGAATTGGCAACAGTCTCG
>JAKAAK010000046.1 GCA_021797025.1 Thermoplasmata archaeon | reverse complement strand
AAACATTTTATTATGTATATAGTAACTAAAGTACGTATAAGTATAAATATAACAATATAATATATAATTGTGGTACCATGGAAGAAGTAATTAATGATTATTTAGGTAATAGTAAAACTACTATACTTAGTTCACTGCTGTATGAGGATAAAACCCTTGAACAGCTTTCCGATATTATGAAAGTAAACAAAAATGCAGTAAAGGAACATTTGAACTATCTTGAAAATCACAGCCTTGTGTCATCCTATTTTGTAAGGGCAAAGACAGGAAGGCCAAAAAAATACTATAAATTAACGGAAAAGGGTATGCAGATATTTCCAAAACAGTATATAAATTTCTCATCCATGCTTTTAAAGGAGGTTGAAAATGAGATAGGAACAGTAAGATTGAATGGAATACTCATGAAGATAGCTGAAGATATGGTAAGGGAGGTTTCATCAGAAAGCATTTCCCTTGCATCACTTACCAGGGATGAAAAACTGGAAAAGATCGGGGAATATGTGAATATACTCAATCGCCTGGGCTACTATGCAAAAATGGAGGTAACCGGAGACACTGTAAAGATCATAAGGCATAACTGTGTATTCTATGAACTGGCCAAGAACAATAAGGACATGGTATGTGGTTCTCTAGAAAAATCAATGTTGTCAGATAAAATAAATGATGATTTCAAATTAATGGAAAATTTTCCCGATGGCGATAATAAATGCGTTGTGGAAATATCCTTATAAAATAGAAATAATTTACCTTGTTTATGATTTTTGAAATAATTAATATATGAGAATGGATTGAATATATATGCCCGGTAAAATTATAAAAATTCCGCCTTCTTTATGCGTAAAATGCCGTGGTGCCAAGATGTTATGCGGGCTTTCTTACTGCCCGGTCTCCATAGTAGATAAGGTCAAGAAGGTTTACAATTTCAGCGGAAATTCCATAGCAGGATCATCACCGCCATCCCTCTTTGTGGGTAGATACGGTTATCCAAAAATCAATATATACCCGTCCACACCACCATTTTCAGGTGATACAGGATATCTGGAGGACGAATCAAAATGGCTTTCACTGGATCTCAATGATTTTATATCCAGCAGGCTCTCATTACTCCGTGGAGGCATCAAAATTTCAGTAGACGATGCTGCAAACCCTGATTATCGTCTACAGGAAATACAGGTAAGCTCATTATCATCGACACCGGTAGATGTTGAAATGACGGTGGAAAAATCTTTCAGGGACAACGTTGTCCTTGATGAGAACATAACACCAATGGGCCCATCATCTCCCCTGAAGAGTATAAAATACGGGAATTACCATATAGACAATAGAATTGAGAAAATATATTATGACAGAGATTTGAAGGCCTCGGATGGTGTGATGGATCTATACCGTAAGGGAATGGGAATTAACGGCATATCTAAAGCCCTGAGTGCAGGATCGCTGGGTACCGGCAAGAAGAGAAGGATTGTTCCCACCAGATGGTCAATAACAGCAACTGATAAGTCAATATCAGATAGTCTGGTAGAAGAAATCAAGGATTACAGGGAAATTGACAGTTATGAGGTGTATGTAAGAAAAACTGAGGGGAACCTCTTTATTGCAATACTGGCACCAGGGCAGTGGATGTTCGAATGGGGTGAATCATGGTTCCCCGGAAGTGCCTGGAATAGCTTCGGTGATTCAGTTGAAATTGAGCTTGATTATGAGGGTTACCACGGAAGGAAAACCTATCCTGAAATAGGCGGATGTTATTATTCTTCCAGGCTTGCCGTTGCAGAAAAATTCAGGCAGATGAAGAAAACAGGTTCAGCAATGCTCTGGAGAGAAATATATCCCGGATTCAATCTTCCTGTTGGTGTCTGGTATGTGAGGGAAAATATCAGGGAATTGTTAAAGATAACCCCTGAGAAATTTGACACAATATATGATGCAATAAAATATGTTTCGAAATTTACAGCGGTGGATATAAAGGCGTGGAAAGCAAAGTCAAACAATATAAAATATCTTGTATCAAACCTGGATTATTACTGATGAATATGAATAAGAGCACAAAAGTTATAGAGATTGAGGCAAAACATGCCCTTGGAAAATCGGGAATGAGGGAACTCGATTATGCCTTCAATCCATATCTCGGATGTTTTCACGGATGTAAATACTGCTATGCTATTGATATGACACCTGCTGAAGCTTCTCAAAACTGGGGAAGCACCATTATGGTAAGGACCAATATTATTAATTTGCTGGAAAGGGAAGCCAGGACTTATAAAAAGGGCATTGTTGGGGTTTCAACTATTACAGACCCTTACCAGTATATTGAAATGAAATACAGAATAATGCCGGATGCAATTGATATTCTCTGCAGAAATGGTTTTTATGTTACTGTACAGACCAAATCCCCTTTGATTTTAAAGGACATGATAGTGCTGCAAAAATATAGAAAAAATTTAGATGTGGGGATTACAGTAACCTCTATGAAATCTTCCATATCAAGGATAATTGAACCACATGCCCCTGCACCTGAGAAGCGCCTTAATGCGCTGAAAAGACTTTCAATCAATGGCATAAATACATGGCTCTATCTTGGTCCCTTGATACAGGATATCAATGATGATCTCGATGATATAGAAAAGATAATTGAATTCTGTGAGGCAAATGATATAAGAATTATATATGATTCGTTCCAGGATTTTAAGGGAACATTGCCGTATATGCTAGGCACGGGATACAGAAGAACAGACCCTGACTGGTGGGAACGGCTTAATTCCCATATTATAAGAATATGCAGGAATCACGGAGTTTCATGTATCCTGGAAAGGGATGAATGGAAATATGAAATTTCCAGAAAGTATGGAACCCTATTTTAGATAAATTGTATCTGACCAATACTTATATACAGTTACTGTATTATAATTGCGGGATATTGATGACACAGTTCGGACTCGATTTTCAATTGAAGGTTTACACAGGGATGGACGAAAATTCAGACCTTCCGGTATCCATTGAGGAATGGAGACAAGCGGCAAGAAAGATATTAAAAGATGGCCCGTGGGGATACGTGGAAGGTGCAGCTGGAAGTGAGGATACAATGATGGAAAATATCAGGGCATTCTCCCGTTACAGGATAAGACCCAGATATTTACGCAATGTTGATGGCAGGAACCAGGAAATTTCTCTTTTCGGCAGGAAACATGATTCTCCATTTATCATTGCCCCCATCGGAGTACAGTCCATAATACATAAGGATGCGGAATACGCCAGTGCAGGGGCAGCCTCTGCCATGGATGTCCCGTATATTCTCAGCACAGTATCCTCTGTTAACATGGAGGATATAGCAAAGAAATATCCGGAAAGTGAAAAATGGTTCCAGCTTTATCCCGGCAAAGACGAAAATGTAATGAGGAGCATGGTAAAGAGAGCCGAAAGATCCGGTTACCAGGCCATAGTTGTGACAGTGGATACCACCATGCTGGGATGGAGGGAACAGGATCTTAAAAATGCATATCTTCCATTTTTACAGGGTGAGGGAATAGCAAATTACATTTCTGATCCAGAGTTCAGAAAACGCCTGGATAAACCCCCTGAGGAGGATATGAATTCAGCAATAGAAGAATTTTTAATGGTTTATGTCAATCCAGCATTTTCATGGAG
The DNA here is from genome assembly GCA_021797025.1 of Thermoplasmata archaeon. The sequence goes on along the minus strand of JAKAAK010000046.1, from coordinate 12,333 downwards.
CGATTTCAGGAAAATCAGAAGCTGGACAGAACTTCCGGTGATCATTAAGGGCATATCATCATATGATGATGTCAATGCAGCAATAAAATACGGCGCTGACGGAGTGGTGATATCCAACCACGGTGGGAGGCAGGTAGATGGTGCCATTTCTACAATTGAGGCACTGGATGAAATTACTGATAACAGAAATATAAGCTGCACTGTTCTTTTTGACAGTGGAATAAGGCACGGATCGGATGCCATGAAGGCTCTTGCACTGGGCGCAGATGGGGTTCTTATTGGAAGACCTTACTGTTATGCTATGGCCGTCGCAGGACAGAGGGGCGTAGAAAGATACATAGGTGAATTAAAGGCTGAGTTAGATCTTCAGATGGCACTTGCCGGTTATGAATCCATAACATCCCTGAGCAGGCGCATGATTTTTAAAAAGTGATAATAAAATTTATCTGGTCAGCCATCCGGATTGCTTCCAGAATGTTGCAAGACCGTATAAATTAACAAAGAAGAGAACACCTAAACCGATTGCACCGTATACAAGTGTCCTGAGCCTTTCCCTGGGTATGTTAAGTGCTATGGCACCAACAAATATTACATCACCTACTGCACCCAGGCCGTACATAATTCCGTTGATTAAAAATCCGATGAAATATCTGGGATGATAATGGAAAAATCTGTACATTACAAAATGAGAGACGCTGGTAATGCTCAGGTAATCAAGATGGCCGAGAATATGTAAGAAAAACATTGCCCTGAACAAAAACAGTATAAATCCTATTATGGGTATGAGATATATATACATCATTTCAAATGTGTATAATTTTCCACCGTTTTTGGCTGTTCCATCACTCATATTCTTGAAGAAGAAATACCATCCACGCCTGGACCATCTTATCTGCTGATTGATAAATTTTTTAACACCCTGCTGTGGCTCTGTTTCCACCGTAATATCATAGTCCTTCACCATTTTATATTTATTTTTAATGAGGTAACTTGTGAGAAGCATATCATCTCCAAGCATGACTTTTTTACCCAGTAATTTTTTGTTCAGGAAATCGTCTGAGAGCATAAATGGCTTTATTATTTCAGTTTTATAGGCTGCACATCTGCCATCCAGTACGTAGACATTGCCATGCCTTGACAGCGATTTAGAGATCATTTCTGTCAATCTTTCGATGAATTCAGAAGCGTATGACACAGAGGTTCCATTATTTTTAATATGAATATTTACACCCACACCTGCAATGCCCTCAGCGAAATATGATAGCATGCTTTTCACGGTGTCTGCAGGAATTATGGTATCGCTGTCAACGAACATTACGTATTCAGTGTTTACTTCCTTTAATCCCTGAACCAGGGCATTCTTTTTCCCTCCCCGTTCCATAAGATGTATAAACCTACCGCCATTCTCCTCAGTTATTGTTTTATATGGCTCAAGGCTGGAATCACCAACAACGATAAATGGAGCTCCCTGCAATTTGATTGATACTATAACCTGTCTGAACACTTCAATGTCTTCCTTGTAAACAGGAATTATAATAGTGGCATGGGAGGTTTCTACACCTTCTACCCTTTCACCCTTAATATAAAATGTTGAATAATATGTATTTAAAATATAATATGTGAATGATATTATGGTTACAGCAAGAAGTGCAAGATATATGATGATAAATTTCACTTATAATAATGTTTTACCACTAAATAAATATTATTATTGAATAAAATAGCAAAATGCTCTGGAGATGATTTACCATCGTATGTCCAATCAAGAATGTTACATGACTTACCATGGAAAATTTTATTATAAAATTTTTTAATAGTTTCATATCAATGTAAAAATTATAATTAGAGAATGAATTATAAAATAAACCATTAGCAATAAATTGTTAAATATTATTCAGGAATTTATTGTCCCCGTTTTTCCCCTATTAATTTTGCCAGACCCTTTACTTCTATAAAGACATCCAGTAACACTATTGCGATCAGAATCAGATCTATTACGGATAAGGCAAAACCGGAAAATGTAAACATGACATTACCCAGAAACGAATACTGGGAAGCTTCCTGATTTATCATGGAATTCATTGCAATAACGTATCCAGGTTTGTTCTGAGTTATATAGGTTGAATTGGTCTGATAAGAGAATGATTTTCCCTGGAAATTATATGAGATATTGGTATAGGGGATGACATAAATTCCCACTCCTGACAGACTCATTATATAGCTGAAATTGGCAGAATGCCCGGGTAAAATAGTAATGTTCGATTCCCTGTATTTACCTGATATTAAACTCGATGCGTTATGGCTATCATAATTTTTCACAAAGGCACCCTGTGATGCGTTGAATTCTGTAACTGTATTATTATCGTTATTTGTAATATTTACGGTTATCTTAACCTGATTGGATGAAACATGGGTGACAGATGTACTGTAACTTATATCGGCGGGGAAAACGGCATTGAATGATACAGATACCGAAGATGGGCTAAATGAAGTGCTGTCCGTAAATCTAGACCCGCTTGTATTCAACGGGGTATTTGCAATCAGGGATGCATTGTTAGTATATATGTTGAATTTATAATTGCCAATACTTCCTATGTTTCCTGTGCCATTATTGTAACCTATTCCCAGTATGGACAGTGTTGAAGATTTACTGAATGAGATATCTGAATTATAATGCATCAGTGCAGAAAGGTTATAAGTATGTGCTGTGCCGGATGAATGAAAATATTGTTCATAAGCGAACATGCCTGCTGTGAAATACATCCCGTTAATATTTGCACTGATTCCCGATACCTTATTTGCAATGCTTTCATTAACGTATCCCGATGCCATTACAAACGGACCGTAATTATTTAATCTTTCATTGTTTGAAAATATTGATGAAATACTTCCACTGTAATCGCCTGTGAATGCTTTCATAAATCCTGATTTAAGAACAGAGTTGCCTGCGGATGATGAGTAAATGTATACATTTATAGAATATCCTGATAATGTAATATTTTTCAGTGTTATAATATGGCTAAATGATGTCCCCATACTTGTTCCTATGGATGTGGATAGACCAACAGCATTTCCATTAGGAATTGAACTGTTATATGCCAGTATAATAAAATTATCCGGTACGAAAGCCCCAAATTTACTGATATTTATATTATATTCCCTTGCCACCAGTGAAGTCATATTTGCACTGATAACAACACTTCCGAACATCAAACCGGCACTATTCCAGTTACCGTTATTTTTTGAATTCTCCATGGCATAGAAATTGTAAAGATTTCCATCCGGTGTTATCAAACTGAGACCCGCCTCATTGGTACCGTTGGAGATGTTTGCAGATAAAGTATCAGAAGTCTGATTCACCTTAGCAGCACCATTGCTGATTGTTACAGGGAATAGCCCCCCCATTGCGAATGCAGGAATATATTTAAGTGGTGAATTATACGATGGTTCAGCGTTTACCTGGGATTGGGATGTTGCACCCGCGGAGAACGCCATGGCAACAAATAAAAATGCAATAAAAATGGCAATAACTGCTGCCATAGCCTTCTTTGACTTTTTCTTATTCCCGTGCAATACCCTGTATGAAATGGTTCCAACCAGGATGGATGTTATTACGAAAATAAGATAATTTTCAAATGCGTTATATGCAATTGCCTCAATTAGGGGTTCCACTGCAGAAGTTGCTGTTCCAGTACTTGCGGTTCCAGAACCCAGTGCCGATGATATGAAAGGAATTAACTGCCTGAGTACAGGCTCCATGGCTATTGTAGCAAGATTCGTTCCATATGGAACAAAGATAAGTGCTGCATATATACTTGAAGTCACATTTGATATACTGCCGGAAAGCCCGCTTAGACCGCTGTGCCCTAATAATGATATTCCCAGCATTCCCAGTAGCAATATGGAGAAAGTTGCAGTAATTAGTGTAAAAATAAGGGAAGCAGAACCCCATGCACGGAGTCCCTTTCTGGCGGAAATACCGACGATAACACCCAGAACTATCCATGTTTCAAGGATAATGGTGTTCCTGAGTGGAGATCCGGCAATTAGATATATTATACCCAGAATAAACGGGAAACGAAATCCAAAATATGGACCGAGCCAGTTAATAAGCGGAGAATAAGCAACTGAAAGTACAACATACGAAGCAAATGTAACGGATACATAGCCCACTATAAGGGCAGTAAGTTTTCCCATATAAATTCTATATTAATATCTGTATATAAATTTATTTAATATTTTTAAAATACTTTCCTATTCTGGAAATTCCTTCCTTAATGGTATCATCGGATGCTGCGTAAGAGATTCTGAAATGCTTTTCTGCGCCGAATGGGCTTCCCGGAGTAACTATAACATTCTGTTTGTCCAGAAGATCCAGTGCAAGATCTGCATCGTTTTTATCGGCTTCATATCCGGGGAATACGTAGAATGCACCTTCCGGTTCATAAAGGTTGAGCCCATCAATTTCCCTTATCATGGATACTGATAAATCCCTTCTCTTCATGAACGTTTCTCTCATGTTTTTTACGCTCTCTTCGTCATCCAGTGCCCTAAGTGCAGCATACTGCGAAATAGATGGTGCACATGTCATGGTCTGCTGTTGAACCTTATTTGCCGCCTTTATAATACTATTTTCGGCTACCATGTACCCTATTCTCCAGCCGGTCATTGCATAGCTTTTGGAAAACCCACTGACAGTGATAGTTTTTTCCCTCATTTCCTCTATGGAGCCTGGGGAAAACATTTTTCCCTTATAAATCAGATCTTCGTATATTTCATCTGAAATTAAATAAAGATTATTTTCCAGGATAAAATCAGATAATTTCCTCAAAGATTTCTCACTGTAAACCTTTCCGGTTGGATTTACGGGGTTGTTGAACATGAATACCTTGGTTTTCGGTGAAACATATTTTTTCATGGAATCAAAATCCATTTCATAGTTTTTATCAGTGGGCACCGTTATGGTCTTCCCGCCGTTTAATTTTATTATATCCGGGTATGAAACGTAGTATGGTGATGGCAAAAGAACTTCATCACCGGGATCAATTATCGAATACAGTGCAAGGTTTAGTGAGAATTTTGTAGGTGTAATAAGAATGTTGGACGGCTCTGCATCTATATTGTTTTTCTTTTTCATTTTCTGGGCAATCTTCTGCCTCAATTCCATTATTCCTGCAGATGGGGTATAATGTGTTTTTCCGTCCTTTGCACTCTGGAATGCGTAATCTATTATTTCCTCAGGCGTGGTGAAGTCAGGTTCACCGATTCCGAAGTTATATATTGTCTTGCCTGCCGCCTTTAATTCAGCAGCCTTATTTGACATGCTAACAGTTGCTGATTCATTGATTTCATTAACCCGGGATGATACCATGATGGTTTATATCCACATGGCTTAAATATTTGTTGTGGAGTATTCTGAATGAATTTTTACCATGATTGTGTTATTCAGAAAGAACGTTTAAGTTAAAATAAAATTTCTATTTTATATTGATAATTTTTAATATGATATTTAAATATTAAATAATTTATAAAGTTTATAAAGTAATATATTTATTAATAGATACATACTTTATAATTATGGCAAAAAATGTAATAATTAGCGGTGGCTCACGGGGACTTGGAAAATCACTTTCAGAAAAAATGTTTGAAATGGGCTACGGTATCTCAACATTTTCCAGAACCATGGTTGATTCCGTAACACAGGGTGGTGAAAAAAATTTTATCACGACCGGTGCGGATATAAGGTATGAAAATGACATACTGAGGGTACTTGAAAGAACAAAGTCTATTGCAGGAGATGCAGACATCCTGATACTTTCAGCAGGAACTGTTACAAGAACAGAGGATATTCTCCATGGTAATGTTATGGCCATGAGAAAAATTTATGAGACAAATGTTTTTGCAAACTTCAATTTAATGACAGCAGCAATGGGATATTTTAGATTGAAAGAAATTGTTTTCATAACATCTGATGTCTCTACCAATAATTATCCTGGCTGGGGTATATACGGTTCATCCAAGGCAGCTATGGATTATATTATAAAACAGGCTTCCATGGAAGAACATGATACACAGTTTTTGAGCATAAATCCAGGAGATATGGATACTGAAATGCACAGGGAGGCAGAACCCGGATCCCATGGTTCAGAGTTAATATCCGCTGATGAGGGTGCTGATAATGTTTTATCAATTATCATGAAAGAGATGGGGATATGAGAAGCATGAAGAATATATTTGAATTGTCAGGGGTAAAATATGGGATTCCCGCTGAATATAAGGGAACTGGGAGAGATGACGTGAAACTTCTATCAATAGACCCTATATCGGGAAAATATAGCAGGACAAAATTTGCCGGTATTGGAAATCATCTCAGTTCAGGAGATACTCTGGTATTCAACAATAGCATGATAGTGCCCTCATCCTTCAAACTATATTCCACAAGGCAGAAAAAATATGTGACGGTAAATATAGGATACAGTGAAAGTGGTTACATAGCGGAATTCCGTGATATAAATAAAGCAGTAGAGAAAGGAGAAAGATTCATTTTTTCAGACATGTCTTATCTGGAAGCGGGTGAACCTTTAGAACAATTTCCCAGGTACCGGAATATAATTTTATCTGATAATTTTAATCTGGAAATCGAGGAAAAGGCAATTGGACGGTATATAAAATATGAAGATAGAATGCCAGATTTTCCGGAATCGACCTACAGGAATGTTTACGCCACCGTGCCCGGGTCTGTAGAATATCCATCTGCATCCCGTCCATTTACTGAATATATCATTGATGAATTAAAAAGGAAGGGAGTCAATATGGTCAATATAACATTGCACTGCAACCTCGGGTCACTGGATGCAACGGAATTTACCGGGAAAGGTAGACTTCTTCCTGAATATTACACTGTATCTGATGAATCTGCATTTATACTCAATAGGGCATTGGAACTGGGCGGAAGAATAATAGCCGTTGGTACTACTGCAGTAAGAGCCATGGCAACTGTATACGATGGCAGATTCAATCCAGGCAGTGGTTATACAGATATTTTCATAAATCAAAATACGGAAACCGGCGTGGACGGCCTCATAACAGGAATGCATGATCCCACAACATCCCACATAAAACTGCTGGAGGCCTTTGTTGATATAAGCCTGCTGGAAAGTGCCTATGAAACTGGGATAGATTCCGGCTTTGCCTGGGAGGAGTTCGGCGATTCAACTATGATCTTGCCACACTTAAAACATAAGATTAAATAGTATTACCGTTGCGAAATTATTTACTCTTTTACCAAGTATATACTAAAATGTTATATATAAATAGTAGTTAAGTATATTTAGTGAATATTATGAAAAGTAAAAAGGTAATGCTTTTGCTAATTACAGTATCAGTCATAGCTATGGTTGGTACTGGATTATATGGAGGTTTTCAAACTGTGCAAACCCCTACCAATGCGCCGGCTTCAACCAGCAGTTCCCCGACAGGAACCTTATACCTATCCCCAGGACCGTCTCCTGCCTTTACAGATAATTTTAATCCTTTCAATGTCTGGTCCCCTCCGGCCGGGATAATGTCCCTGTTTTATGAACCTTTATTGCAGATAAATACGTATAATGGAACAGTTATACCATGGCTTGCAACAAATTACACATGGGATCATAACAATATGCAGCTCGTTCTTCAACTCCGGCATAACGTCCAATTCAGCAATGGTATGGCTTTCAATTCCAGCGATGTTGTGTATATGTTCAACGAACAGAAAACTCTATTCGGAGATTGGGGCAATATAGATAACATCACCGCGGCTGGACCCTATACTGTTGATTTCAACTTTTCAAAGGAAAATACACAGTGCTTGTTCTATATAGGTTCTACATTTATGGTACCGGCACAGCTGTGGAAGGGAGTAAGCGACCCACAGGACAAAGTTGTAACTGATCCCATAGGAACCGGGCCCTATGTACTTTCGAGTTTCAGCGGACAGAAAATAGTTTTAACAGCCAATCCCCATTACTGGCAGGCAGGTGAACCACATATAAAGAATGTAGTGTATGTGGATTATACAAGCAATTCGGCACTTACCCTTGCTCTTCAGGACGGACAGGTTCAGTGGGCATCAGTATTTGAACCTAATATAACAACTCTATTGACTTCCAAGAATCCTAATGCGCATTACTGGTTCCCTCCAGGCCAGCCTGTTACACTTATAACAAATGATAATATATATCCACTTAACCTGAGTTATTTTAGACAGGCTATCAGTCTTTCAATAAACAGAACTGAAATATGCAAGGTAGGTGAATATGGTTATGAGAGGCCTGCAAATGCTGCGGATATATTAAATCAGCAGTTATTTTACCTTAATTCCACAAACAAAGCTAAGGCAAGTGAACTATCTGAATTTAATCCAACTGCAGCACTTAAGCTTCTTGAAGACCATGGATTTACCATGAAGAGTGGAAGGTTGTATGAGCCTAATGGAACTGAATTACCAACAATTAATTTAATATCTGTAGCAGGTTACACTGACTGGGATACGGATATTTCAATAATCGCATCTAATCTTAAGGACATAGGCATAAAGGTGACAATACAAACCCCTACATTAAGCAGTGTTGATAGCGATGTTGCGGAGGACAACTTCCAGATGGCAGAGGTTACAGTAACCGGTATAGGTCCGAATCCATGGTATGATTACTCCGGATTAGTAGGTAAAATTGTACCCCCGGGAACAACAGCATATAACAACGAAGAAAGATGGAACGATACAGGAACAGGATTCCAGACATACTTCAATGAATTCCCCACGGTAGCCAATGTAAGTCAGCAGGATAAAATATTGAATGATATGGCTGGTATTGTATTAAATCAGATGCCGGTTATATCCCTAGTGTACTCAGCCGACTGGTATGAATATGTAAATAGCAGTATTAAGGGATTCCCGGATCAGAATAATCCCTACGGTATACCAATGCCATGGTATCCAGGTCCTATGGAAATAGTCATGCTGCACCTTTATGAGTCAAGTACAACACCAAGCCATGCGAATCCGTATCTGGATTATGAAATAGGAGGCGGAATAATAGCGGCAATAGCAATCGTTGGCTCATTAGCACTATACACAAGAAAAAGAAGGAGGGAAAAAGATTAATTGTGGTGTGAATGATAATTCCATATAAATATATTTTAAAGAAAACTGCTGCGTTTGTTGCGGTTCTGTATGGAGCCATAACATTAAATTTTATTTTACCTAGATTAATACCCGGTGATCCTGCCGAAACTGTATATTCTACTATTATAAGAGAAGGCGGAGGAAGCGTCAGTCCCAGATATTTACACCAACTTGCAGCAGAATATGGTATATCAAATGCACCGATGTATGTGCAATATTATAATTATCTAGTTGACCTTGCCCATGGAAATCTAGGTATTTCTGTAGCTTTTTTCCCGGAACCTGTTTCTTATATTTTATATCATGCACTGCCATGGACACTCCTTCTTGTAATATCATCAATAGCGATTTCGTTCTTTGTTGGCAACAGAATGGGAAGATATGCAGGAATACATAGAAACTCTATTAAGGATCTATCAATGGATATGTTTGCAATGTTCATGGCTTCATTTCCAGCATTCGTTTTAGCATTTATAGTCCTTGACATATTTGCCCTGGATATCAAGCTTTTTCCCATTGGAGGAGCGTACAGCATCTATGTGAATCCGGGGTTTAATATTCCTTTTATAATCAGTGTAATTTACCATGCCGTGCTTCCGGTACTTACAATTATACTTACATCGTTGGGAGGTTGGGAGCTCGGAATGAGAAATAATATTATACCAAATATAAATAGTGACTTTATAAGCTATTCTGAAAATTTAGGATTCAAAAAATATCAGGTAAATCAGATTGCATACAGAAATGCCATACTGCCAAACCTGACTGGATTTGCCATGTCTGTAGGTCTTTCGGTTAGCGGGGTCATAATAGAAGAATCAATTTTTTCCTATCCTGGTGTTGGACTTTACATGATAACGGCAATTGATGATCTTGATTATCCTTTAATTCAGGGAATTTTCCTGATGGTTATAATAGCTGTCCTTGTAGGTAATTTCATTGTCGATATACTTTATGGGTTTTTTGATCCCAGAATCAGACAGGAGAGTGAGTGAAAATGGAAGAACAAGAGGTAATAAAGGATAATAAAAGTCTGCTTGGCAAGATAATTAACCCGCTTAAAATACTGCTTTCAAACGGAAAGGCTAAGGCCGGGTTCATAATGCTGGTGGCTCTTATTTTATTTGCTATTCTTGGTCAATTCTTTTCACCTTATAATCCTACAAAATATGAATTTGCACGTGGAATGCCACCCAGCTACGCACATTTACTGGGAACAACCATTTACGGGCAGGATGTTTTCTCACAATTATTCTACGGTGCTGCGCCCACTCTCATGGTCGGTTTTGCTGTTGGAGTTCTTGGAACACTTATTTCCATAGCCGTAGGAATTTCAGCGGGCTTTGCATCTGAACGTGTTAACACTGTTATTACCGGAATTATAAATATATTTTTGATCATACCCGGTGTTCTGCTTATAATGCTCTTCGGGTCATTTTTCCTTGGGCTTCACCAGTCACTTGGATACTTACCGACAATACTCATACTGATAATAACAGGATGGGCATTCGGTGCAAGAACGTTTAGGTCCATAACACTCTCCATTGCAAAAAGAGATTTTATACTCTCATCAATACTAATAGGTGAATCAAGGCTCAGTATTATTTTCCGGCAGATAATCAGGGCAATATTTCCGGTTATTATATCCAATTTTTTCTTTACGGCCATGTACGGAACCATGGGATTAACCTTTGTGGAATATCTTGGGGTTGGGAATTTATTGCAGGTTAACTGGGGAACCATGCTTTACTGGGCCATAAATAATGAGGCATACCTTACAGGCATGTGGTGGTGGATTTTACCTCCCAGCTTCATGATTTCCATCCTAATGTTTTCGTTTATACTCCTGAACTTTGGTATGGATGAAATAGGAAATCCATCACTTAGAAGGTTTAAAAGTAAAAATAAGAATGAAAATAAAAAAATTATAGGTGATCTGGATGTCAATATTGAGAACTGAAAATTTATCTAAAACATTTATCTCTAGGCACGGTATAATAGCCGCTGAAAAAACAGAAGCATTAAAAGATATAAATATACGTCTTGAAGAAAAAGAACTAATAGGAATAGTAGGAGCAAGTGGCAGTGGAAAGAGTACGCTGGCAAAGCTCCTGGTATTCCTTTATAGACCCACGGGTGGAAAGATATACTATATGGATGAAGATATTACAAAATACAGGGGAAAAGACGTAAAGAAATACAGAAAGAAAATACAGATGGTATTTCAGGATCCATATGCATCTCTTGATCCAAACCATAGTGTGGAATGGCATATAAAAAGGCCGCTTATACTTTCCAGATACAACGGAGACCTTGATAATAGAATTGACGAACTTCTAGATATGGTTACTTTGAACAAATCGTACAGGGCAAAATTTCCTCATCAGCTTTCCGGAGGGCAGAGACAGCGAGTCTATCTAGCCAGAACTCTGGCAGTTTCTCCAGAAGTACTCATAGCGGATGAACCGGTTTCCATGCTGGATGTATCTGTGAGAATTGAAATTTTAACACTTCTGCAGAGGATAAAGGAACAGCTAGGAATAAGCATAATATATATCACACATGATTTGAATACTGTGAGTATGATAACCAGCAGGCTTTATGTGATGCATCAGGGTATGGTAGTGGAAAATGGGGATACCGACTCTATAATCAACAGACCATCCAATGAATATACCAGGAAACTCATTGCTGCAGCCCCAAATCCGTATAAAAGAATATAGGTGAAAACGTGTACAATAGCTACGATAAAATAATGGAGGTCAATCATATAAATGCCGGATATGAAAGTGAAAATGGTTATATTTCTGTATTGAAAGATGTCAGCCTCACTGTAAATAGGGACATAATACTGGGGATTGCAGGGGAATCAGGTTCCGGTAAAAGCACACTGGCGGCTGTATTGTACAATTCCTTCAGATATCCAGGGACAATACGTTCAGGTGAAGTAATATTCGATGGGAAAAACCTGTTAAAAATGAAACCCAATGAGCTGAGAAAATTAAGAGGTACTGAAATATCTTTTATTCCACAGGCGGCAATGAATGCACTGAATCCGGTAAAAAAGATAAGGTTGCAGTTTTACGATATGATGATAGCCCACAACATTAAAGAAAATGATTTTGATAGTAAAATTTCATCCTCACTGGAACTTGTAAGAGATCGGA
>JAKAAK010000045.1 GCA_021797025.1 Thermoplasmata archaeon | reverse complement strand
CCTATAATCCATAGCGTTTCCGGTATAACAAAGAAGAACAGTACCTGTCCAAATTTTTCAGGTTTTTCAGCTATTATACCCATACCAGCTGCCCCAATACCCTGCTGAGCCATACCCGTCCCTATCAATCCACCGGCAATGGCAATAGAAGCGGCTAAAGCCAAAATAGCATCTGCGTCAGTTATCATAAATATCCTTATTTCCTGATTGAAATAACTTATATAAAATTATTTATTGCTAAAACATTTATAAAAAGTTGCTGTTGTTGCAGAAATGATAAAATTAGAAAATTTAATCACGCTTCCTTGCAAAATAAAGAGCCAGAAGAGATGGAATTAACACCCATGCAAGCCCTATCAGAACAACAGAATAAATATTAATTCCAACGCTTGAAGCACTTACTGTACTATATACTCCCAGATGGTAATCAGCAATGATGTCCGGGAAATAAGAGGGTGAAATAGAATCTATAATAAGGAGGTCTTTCAATAACGCCATCTCAGATGTTATATGAAATAAAAATAATATTGCTCCAGATACTATTGTCCACATAAAGCCAAGAATGAAGAATAAAGCAATCCCAGTTCCTAGAATCTCCCCCTGAGTTTTTTCAAATTGTGTTATTAAATACATTATGCCTGCAAAAGCAATTGCTTCTACCAGATAGCCCACTAACATTGCTGTAAATGTTCCAGCTGAAATATATATGCCTGTATAATGTTCCAGTATTATGTCCGCCACTCCAAACGATATCAGAAGCCCTATGAGAAAACTTACCGAATTACCAATAAATCTAGAAATCATTAATTTTCCCTTTGTAATAGGTCTGGCTATTATTGATTCCAACACTCCGGAGGCTTTGTCCTTACTGTAATAAAAGTAAGATGAGAATATACCTAGAATAGGGATTAATAGTATGCCGAAGTATAAAGCTAGCCCATTCTGTAATGCCACTCCAGGTTTAATATACGTGTACATATATGACATATTTGGAATTAATAATGCACCAGTTTTATTGGTAATGTAAACGTTTACATACTTATCCTGATCTTCTGTAGTTAAGTGGGTGGAGTATATAAACGCGCCTGAATTCGGCTCATCCTTTGTATAATTCGGCATTACGTTACGCACGTTTATCCCGTATGCAGGTGATGATGTTATGTTATCAGAGATATACAAAGGTTGATTATTTATTGAAGAATTTATGTAAGGAACATAAACCATTGTATTTATCTGGGATGGGTTTGATTTATCTTTTAATAATACCTCATATACGGGGACACTAGAATCATTGAAACATACATTATAGATTGGGCTTGTTGCAAAACAGGTTGTTTGAAATTGAATAATAGTGCCACGCTCATAAGATATTAAACTTTTTGATGTGTCTTGAACAGGAGCACCGTTTTTATAGTATGGTTGATACTTATATATAAAATTAGTGACATTTTTATCATTAAATGTGAAATTGGCATAACCATTTTCAGAAGCCACAGTCCTATTGGCAATCACATCCATGCTTGTAAGATTTAAGATCGATGATGTAATGCTTAAATCACTCACAGGCTGCCCATACCCGTTTATAATATAATCGCTTACATGTATGATCCCATCCGTATCATTTACGTATGGCAAAACAATATCAGTATGTGCCGGTGCAGCGGTATCAGAAGAAATTCCTGCTCCGTATGCAGTGGCCATGGTAACAAGCACCAGAAGTACAACCACTATAATTGTAAATTTTCCACTTAATGTTCTTTTAATATCATAAAAAAAACCGCTCATTTTATTTCACCATATTAAGAAAGTACTCTTCTAGAGTTTCATTATCCCTACCTATATAGTCAACTTTATAATTGGCCATCACAAGTTCCTCATTTAATTCTGATGGGTCTGCCCCAGCCTTGTTTTTTATGATATAATAATATCCATCAGATCCAGCTTCTCCAAAGTTTGATAAAATATCTGTTATTTTGCCGTTTGGATTTTTTACATGAACTTTGATTCCGGTTGCCCCGAGGCTTCCTAACTCCTCCCTTGTAATTATCTTTATTATAGCACCATTTTTCATTATTGCTATTCGGTCAGCCACATTCTGCAATTCTGATAATATATGGGAGGACAGTAAAATTGATTTCCCCTGTTTCCTGAGTTCTATAATTAAATCACGGACTTCTCTGACTCCCTGCGGATCAAGCCCGTTAAGGGTTTCATCAAAAAGGAAATTATCTGGATTCCCGACCATGGCTGCAATGAGGGAGAATCTTTTTTTCATACCCTGAGAATAATACCTTAATTTTCTGTTTTTATAAGGGTATATATCAAATCTCTTCATCAGTTCTATTATCTCCTTTTCAGCATCGTCAGGTCTTATGCCATATAAGCCAGCATAGTATTTCAAAAGAGGTATAGGTTTAGCATCAGGCTCAAAGTTCGGGAGTTCTGGTACCCATCCTATATGTTTTGAAGCATTTGCCTTATCCTTTACTATATCCAAATTGTCAACCATAATACTTCCAGATGTTGGAAATATGATACCGGCGGTTGCCCTGATCGTTGTACTCTTACCAGCTCCATTCAATCCTGCAAGTCCTAGAATTTCTCCATTGTTAATTTCCATATTGAGATTGTTAACAGCCTTGAAATTTTTGAAAGTTTTAGTAAGGTTGGTAATTATAATCATAAACGGCTATGAAAATTATTATATATTAAACTTACTACCTTCTGATAATATTAATTTTTTGATATAGTCTCTGCCCTGCTGCTGTTTATCCTGCTTTTTCCTGAGTCATCGTCTATAACAATCGTAACCTTTTCCTCGGCACCGCTGATAATGCCATCAATTCTCTGTCTTAAATAATTTACATCTTCCCCATCACCCATGACGGTGAGTTTCTCCTTTATGCTGGTTAAAATTCCCTCGACTGTAGTAATATATCCCTTGGAGGCTATTCCCGGGGATATTTCGGCATCCAGTTCTGGTATCTGTACACTTGCATCGGGGGACCTGTATACTATAGTTTTCAAATCGTTTTTATTTTTTATTCTGAATTTAATTATTTTCGGTGATTCCCTATCGTGCCGTTCCACAGTAACATTCCTGTAGCTGCATCTCTTGCATATGTAAGTATGTATAGTTATTTTACCTTCATACGGTATATCGTTATCAGCCTCAAGATAAAACAAGAATTCATTGCAATTCGGGCATCTCGCATCCGTTTTTACTTCCTCCATTTAATCACCCTGATCAAGCCATGAATATAATGGGTCAAATACTATATATTTTGTGTTTTTTAAATCTGAAATATTTGCAGCACCGGTTAGGAACATTGAAATTTTTATGTCTTTTATTATATTATTAATCTCTACTTTTAATTCCTCATAGGATGTATCTGCAGCCTTCAGAAAGTTTCTTGCCATGGCGCCCATATTGGCACCCATTATTACTGATTTTACAATATCCTCTCCATTTCTTATTCCGCCGCTTCCTATTATTGGTATGCCAACTGAACAGAATTTAATAGAAGCCGGAGAAGGTATTCCCCAGTTCCAGAATGTTTTTCCTGTATGCATTTTCTCTCTGTTCTGGATCTTTTCTGCCCTGTAATATTCAATAGCAGCAAAGGAAGTCCCACCTAGGCCGCCCACATCTATTGCCTTCACACCTGCATCCCTAAGTTCAAGGGCATCATCCCTGGAAAAGCCACTTCCTGTTTCCTTGGCAATTACAGGGTACGATCCCGCAATTCCCTTTAATCTTGAGAGCACTCCCTTTGCATTTCTATCCCCCTCAGGCTGGACCATCTCCTGAAGAAAATTAAAGTGAATTATGAGGTATTTTGCATCTATTAAATTGAATATATAATCTATATCCTTATCCGATATGGGTGGTTTACCCTGACCTATGAGCTGCGGTGCTCCTATATTTGCAAACTTTGCCGGCACCTTGAAATCATTTATTACTGAAAATGTGCTGGCAATATCCCTATTTTCAATGGCTGCCCTCATGCTGCCGACACCCATTCCAATGTGAAACTCCTCAGCAGCCCTTGCAAGGTTTGCATTGATCTTTCTTGCCTTTTCTGTTCCCCCCGTCATGGAGGATATCAGAAATGGATAGTTAAAATTAGTTCCCAGGAAATCTATTCCTGTATAGATTGAATCGTAATCCACTTCCGGTAAAGCCCTGTGCATCAGTCTTATATCATCCCAGAAGTTATGTTCAGATGTAACGTTCATATTCTCTGCAATATTAATATGTTCTTCTTTCCTATTTTCTATCATTTAAACCACCGTTCCTGTAAAATTATCCCTCCCTATATTATACATTCGTTCCGGGTACAGCCCGTTTATAAGGTACACAGGGATGCCAAGATCGGAAATATTCCTCATTTTTATATATTTATTCATTATGCCACCGGTTACATCTGCAGTTATTTCCTCATGCTTGAATTCACCAGAAATTGTTTTTAACAGTTTTGCATCAGGGTTTGTTTTTGGATTTTTATCATAAATGCCATCAACATCTGAAAAGAACACAACAGCTGATGGATGAAACCTTTTTGAAACATCATATGCTATATTATCACCGGAGTATATACCTATTCTATTCCCATGAATATACGTATCTCCATAGGATACTGGAGTTATGCCCATGTCAAGATATCTTTTGAATACGGTGTAATTTTTTTTATTATCATAAATGAGGGATGATACAGGAAGCGATATATTATAAATCCCATTAGTGTAGAGAATTTCAGAGATTTTCACATTCAATTCTACCATATCATTATGAACAATGTTCATGCCCTTCACTGTTTCCTGATTGGCATAGCCCGGCAATCCATATTCTTTGGCTTTTATATGCCCGAATGACCCTCCCCCATGCACAATAATCATTTTATCATTTAACCCTTTGAGTGTTTTTACTATTTTTTGCACAACAGATTCATTGAATGATTTATATTCTGATTTCTGTGTGATTACACTCCCACCGAGTTTGATTACTATCATTTTATAAATAATATTTATAAAGTTATTAAATTTGACTCTATCAATCTTAATTCAATGATGATTTTCATAGAAGTGTATGAAAATTTTATTGATGGGCTTTTTTAAGATTTCTCGCCAGATTTACAAGATTTTCCAGCAACTGTCCGGCATATTTGGCAGTCATTTCATCCATCAGTTTCCCGTTTTTATCAAATTTTTGTGGGGCAAATGTAACAAATACCTCCGGTGCATTTACCGGAATCATATTGAGAAACACACAGCTCTGTCTCAGGTGGTACTGTGCTCTGGAACCACCAAGCATGCCAATGGATGCACTCATTATTGCTACCGGCTTTCCATCAAACGGGTTGTCTCCATATGGTCTCGATGCAACATCCAGGACGTTTTTTAGATATCCTGGAACCGAATAATTGTATTCAGGTGTTACTATAAGTAAACCATCCGATTCCCTTATCTGCTTCTTGAAGCTTTTAACGTTTTCAGGATAGTTATTCTCCTCGTCCTGATTCATGAGTGGGAAATTATTTATGTCCAGTATTTTCAATTCCGAGTTTTCTGGCATTAAATGCACCGCGCTTTCCAGTAAATATCTGTTATAGGATTCTTTTCTTAAACTCCCTCCGAATCCTGCTATTTTTATTGTTTCCATGCGGTCAGATTCTATTATATATTAAATATTTTAGCTATACTTTTTGAAAGCAACACATAAATAGAAATTAAAGATATGTAACTAATGTTTATTGTCAGGTATTCTGAAATCGGGTTGAAAGGAAATAAAACCCGAAGGATGATGGAAAAAACCCTCATTGAAAATATAATTTCATCCCTTCCGGAAAATTTCGATTTAAAATATAAAAAAAGTGACGGGCGCATATATCTATATTCAGAAGACAGTATTCTTCTCGAAATTCTGCCCCTTATTTTCGGTATAAGATCGTTTTCTCCAGCCCATGAATACACATTTAACAGCATAGATAATATAGTTTCAAAATGTGTTGAATATTATTCAGAATATGTTACAGGTAAAAGCTTTGCTGTCCGTGCCACAAGGAAGGGAACACATAACTTCACATCGAAGGAACTGGAAATTGCAGTGGGCGATGCCCTTTATAACCGGTCGTCAGGAGTAAATCTTGCAAATCCCCAGGCATCAATTTTCATAGAGGTCAGGGATAAAAATTTCTATATCTTCACAGAAAAAATCAACGGTCCCGGAGGACTGCCGCTTAGATCAGAGGGTAGGGCAATATCACTCTTTTCCGGAGGTATTGACTCACCTGTAGCTACCTATATGGTAATGAAAAGAGGCATGGCTGCAGATATACTTTTCTGTTCCCTTGCACATCCATCCGATACCATTTACATGCTGAAATCGGCTCGAAATCTCTTAATGAAATATTCTAAGGGTTATAATGGAAATATATTCATAATGGATGGTACACAGTTGATTACTGAGATTGTCAATAATCCATCGCAAAAATATGCCAATTTAATTTTCAAGGAATTACTATACAGATATGCAGAGGCTCTTTCGGGAAAATACGACTATGACGCAATTGTCACTGGAGAATCAATAGGCCAGGTCTCATCACAGATACCTAAAAATTTGAAATCGCTTTCAATGGATATAAGAATGCCCATATTCCGCCCATTGATAGGATTTGACAAGGAGGAAACAATTTCTTATTCCAGATCCAGAGGACTTTATATGGAGGAATCCATAGGAGAATTTTGTTCACTGTTCTCAAAAAATCCAGGGATCAATACCGATTATAATGATTTAAAAAAAGAACTAGAAAAATTTCCAGTTGAAAATAATTTACATGAAATAATCGTAATTAAAATGGATCAGATAGATTCCTATATAAAATCTATCCAGGGAAGTAGAATGGACGCTGTACCTGAAAACAGCACAATAATAGATTTAAGGCTTCCATCGGAATACGAGAAATGGCATATTCCAGGATCCACCAATATGGATTTAAAGTCATTAAATTCTTTGATAAAATCAGGAGATAAAAGTAAAGTATACTTTTTTTACTGCAAGAAGGGTCTTAACAGTGCATATGCGTCTTCAATAATGATTTCAAACGGCTTCAAATCATTCTATTCTACTGAAAAAAACTTGAAAAAAGAATATACTCTGAATAACTGAATATTATTTCAGTATCTTTCCTGTTGCCATTTGCCATAAATAAAGATCAAAAACGCCAGGCATAAGTCCGTAAACGGATGCTATGGAATTGAAAATTTTCTCTTTCTCAAGATAATCCTTTCTTGTATTGAGTTTTATATCATCTATATATCCGTAATCTTTCATGAGCTTCAGTATATGTTTATCCAGAATTGCAAAATCAAATATACCGATATTTCTTAGAAAATGCGATGCTTCCTTATACCCTACACCCTTTACATTATTTACAAGATACTCCCTGAGAAAAAAATGATCATTTTCAGAGATAAGTTTTTTAATATTTTTCCTTATATGGCGTGCATTTACGATATATGCCGCTCTCTTATTGTAGAACCTGTATTTAGAGGCCTTCAGTTCATCTCTCAATTTTTCCTCCGGATATTTTATGAAACCATTCATTATGGTTCTCTGGGTCTTTATTCCCATTTCGGCTGAAGTGTTTGCAGTAAGTATACAAAAACACAGCTCTATGAAAAGCGAATCATTTCTAGATTTTCCCATATTAATAAAATCAATAACACGCTCGTTTATTCTTCCAGCAAATAAAATTTTTGACTCCATTATTTTAATGGACAGTTCATCTTCTTTAATCATAAAAAATAAAAATTTTTAATCCTTCTTGAAGGCTTCATACGTTCTTTTTGCCCTTTCCAGTCTCTTTTCAACGACCTTCCAGTCCACATTCTTCATGAAAGCATCCAGGTAAGGAGCCCTCTTTGCACCGTAATCAGTATAGTAAGCATGCTCATAGACATCCAGTGGAAGTATCATAAGCGCATTCCATATTGCTGAGGCATTGTGTATATCCGCACCGAGCACTCTTAGCTTCCCGGTATTAAGGTCGAATACAAGATGCGCCCATCCTCTGAATGCAGTTCCAACTGCCTTGAAAAGAGCAACAAAATTTTCATAGCTTCCAAAATCCTTTTCTAGAGCTGATTTTACTGATGCTGGCATTACAACATGCTCCTTGTTCAATGACTCGAAATAGTATTCATGGAGCATTGACCCATCGTAGTTGAACGTCTCTTCTAGCTTCATTTCTCTGAGGTCGCTGTAATTCTGATTGGCTTTTGTTAGATCAACGCTGGGCAATTTTGACCATATTTCGTTAAGTTTCGCCACATATCCCTTATAATGGAAATCAAAGTGGTAGTCTATCTGCTTGTCTGATATGCCGTCCAATCCTCTAGGTCTATCATTCTCCTTTACTTCCCATGTTTCTGTAGCCATAATTATCATATTGATATTAGCTTATCATTTAAAAATTTATTGAAATTCTTACAGCTTAAAAGTACATTTATACGCATATATAGAGCTATATTATCTCCATAATTTAACAAAAATTAATAATCTTTTCATGATACTGCCGACATGATTCCTGTGGTATTGATCGGTGGAATTCCCGGTGTCGGAAAGACCAGCATCTCTGGATATATAGGAAGGGAATTCAATATCAATATAGTGCTTTCAGGGGATTACCTGAGGGAGTTTTTGAGGCCATATGCGGATGGTGAACTCATGGATGTGAGTGTTTACAGTGCATATTCAATATTCGGCGAAAAGAGTGATAAAAATATAATAAGGGGCTACATGGAACAATCAAAATATATGTATCCAGGAATTAACGCAATATTAAGAAGGGCCATAAAGAACGGTGAGCCACTTATACTGGAGACGCTTTATTTTATTCCAGAAATGCTTGATGAGGATATCAGGGGTAAAATAATCAAAATATATATACGCATATCAGACAGGAATTTGCATAGCAGCAGATTAAAAGAAAGGGTAAATTATACTCATTTGAATTCGCCCGGAGAAAGGCTTGTAGAGCAGCTACCTGTATATAGTGTAATGGAAAAATATTCGCTTGATCAGTGCGGGAATGATGTTCTGATTGTAGATAATAAGGATTTTTCCGGAACTGAACTTGAAATAAAGAACTATATAAAATCGATTATATGAATGAAAGTGCGTTATTAATATCCTCTAAAATTTCTTCAGGGTCTTCTATTCCAACTGATAGCCTTATAAAGTTATCATTCACGCCCAGTATTTTCAATTCATCAACTGTGAGAGACCTGTGAGACATGGTTTTGGGCGTAGACACTATACTGTCAACACCGCCCATTGTATTAGCAGGTATTATTCTCTTAAGGTTTGCAGCAAATTTCTGAGCGCTATTTATAATCTCAAAGCAAACTATTCCAGAATAACCTTTCATATATTTTATGGCAGTATCATAATCTGGATGTCCCCGGAGTCCAGGATATATTACCCTCTTAATCCCCGGATTATCTTTAAGGGAACCAGCTATTTCCATTGCATTTGAATTTATTTTCTCCATTCTTATATCGAGAGTTTTCATGCCAGTCTCTGTAAGGAATGCAGAATTCGGGTCAAGTGTTGTTCCCAGTGTTCTTCTCATGGCATCAATTTTTTCCATTAAATCCTTTCTCCCTGCAGCCAGTCCGGAAATAACATTATTGTGCCCGGCAATAAACTTTGATGAGCTGTGTATAACTACGTCCGCACCCAGTTTAATCGATTTAAGATTATATGGAGTCGGAACAGTGGAATCCACAATTAGCAGAGATCCTACCTCATTGCACCGTTCCGATATTGCCTTGATATCATTTACTCTCAGTATTGGATTAGTAACACTTTCAATAAAAACGATTTTTGTATCTTTCCTGATAGATTTTATAATATTTTCTGTGCCCGGAATCGATATATCAGTATTTACACCCCATTTTCCCATAAAATCCTTTATGAAATGGTAAGACCGTGCAAAGATATCAAGATGCGTCAATATTCTATCTCCTGGGCTGGAAAGTGCCATCAATGTCGTTGTTATGGCCCCCATTCCGGAGGAAAACACATTATAATCCTCAGAATCTTCCATTCGCATTATCTGTTTTCCCAGATTTTCTACAGTGGGGTTATACTCTCTGGTATACCTGTAATTTTCACCATCAGGCACAATATACGAAGTGGTCTGATATATGGGAAACGTGACAGGTTTGGCATATATTTTATTAATATCATCTCTAATCATCATAATCCTCCAGAATGGATGTTTCCCTAATGTTATAATCAACATTGTACGATTTCATTATTCTACCAGTATTTGATATAATTTCATCCTTCTTTGTATTTTCATCGGTGAATATTAAAATCGAGGGTCCTGCACCACTAACACATACTGATATTGCGTTTTCTGATATGGCTTTCTCTCTTATCTTCCTGTAATACGGGAATAATGTTTCCCTTGACTTTTCAACTATATCATCCATCATTCCCTCCCTTATTGCATCACGGTCTCCATTCATGAAGCCATAAAGCATTGTAGAAATTCTTGCTGCATGCAGTACATGGTCTGTTATGCTGATTTTATCAGGAACCATTAACCTTGCCTGCTGGGTCTTCTTTTCCACATGTGAGTACGGTATGATCAGTAACAATGCCATCTCATAATTGATTTTAACTTTCCTGACCCTTACCGGAGATGTTGAGCTTATCAGTGTCAATCCACCGTATATCCCGGAGGAGACATTATCAGGATGTGCTGATCCGCAGGCAGCGATTTCACCGTACATGGAATAGTATACCATTTCATCGGAGCTCATATTTAGTTCAAATAATTCATTTACCGCTTTTACTGACGCTGATGAGGATGCCCCGCTGCTTCCCAGTCCCAGACCTATGGGAACGCCTTTATTAATTCTCACCTCTATACCATCCTTAATGCCCCTATCGTCCAGTATTTTTAGAACACTGAGGCCAGCAGAATTGTTTTCAGGATTCTCTGGTGTAGAATCAGATATAATTTTTATACCTGTTCCTCCAGTTTTTTTTACTGTGACAGAATCAAAAAATGCTTTATGGGCAAGCGATAATATATCGTAGCCCGGTCCGAGATTGGCTGACGAGGAATAACTGCGCCTTGTGACTTCCATAATAATCCCATGAACTCATAAAATAAATTAATTATCTAATGTTATATGATTCCAGGTAATAACACTTATTTTTTTCAAGCTTCTAGGTTAAATTACATTACTTGTCATGTTTGGATAATTAATAGATATCAATATTTTAAAATACTATTTAGTAAATATGGTACCATGAAACCAGATGATGGAATTACACTCAGAGTAGCTGAGGCAAATGCAGTTGACCCTGGTATGGCCAGAGTGAGACTCGATGAAATATCCCGCTTAGATCTTAATGTTGAAATAGGAGACGTTGTATCTATTGAAAAGGTACGATCCACTGTAGGAAGGGTATTCAGGTCCAGGCCAGAGGATGAAAATAAGGGTATTGTCAGAATAGACAGTGTTATGAGAAACAACTGTGGCGCATCCATAGGTGACAAGGTAAAGGTAAAAAAGGTAGAGGTGGAAGATGCCAAGAAGGTCGTACTGGCACCTATTATAAGGAAGGATCAGAAACTTAGATTCGGAGAAGGCATAGATGACTTTGTCCAGAAAGCCTTAATAAGAAGGCCATTGATAGAACAGGATAGCATAAGCGTTCCTGGATTGACCCTTGCCGGGCATACCGGCCTTCTTTTCAAGGTAATAAAAACAATTCCCAGCAAGATACCAGTGGAGGTCAGTGAGGAAACTCATGTGGAGATAAGAGAAGACCCGGCATCAGAGGTTCTTGACGAGGTAACAAAGGTTAGCTATGAGGACATAGGCGGCCTTTCAGATCAGCTAGGAAAAATAAGGGAAATAATAGAGCTGCCATTGAAACACCCTGAGCTTTTCGAGAGACTCGGAATAACACCTCCGAAGGGTGTACTGCTTAACGGTCCACCCGGAACCGGGAAGACTCTAATAGCAAAAGCGGTGGCCAATGAGAGTGGAGCAAATTTCTACGCAATTAATGGCCCTGAAATAATGAGCAAATACTATGGACAGAGTGAGCAGAAACTGAGAGAAATCTTCCAGAAGGCAGACGAATCCGAGCCATCCATAATATTCATTGATGAAATAGATTCCATTGCACCGAAAAGAGAGGATGTCCAGGGGGAGGTCGAGAGAAGGGTAGTAGCCCAGCTTTTAACATTGATGGACGGTTTGAAGGATCGTGGACATGTTATAGTAATAGGTGCAACAAACAGACTGGATGCCGTTGACCCCGCTCTGAGAAGACCGGGAAGGTTCGACAGGGAAATAGTAATAGGAGTCCCTGATAAGAAGGGTAGGGTGGAAATCCTGACCATTCATACAAGAGGGATGCCACTTGGAATGGATGACGAGAAGGAAAGCGAATTTTTCAACAGGATTGCAGATATAACATATGGTTTTGTTGGAGCCGATCTCGCTGCGCTGACCAGGGAATCTGCAATGAACGCACTGAGGCGTTATCTTCCCGAAATAGACCTTGACAAACCCATTCCAACCGATGTGCTGGAAAAAATGATTGTAACAGAGGATGATTTCATGGAAGCCCTGAAAACCATTGAACCCAGTAGCCTGAGAGAGGTAACAGTGGAGGTTCCCAGCATAAAATGGGATGATATCGGCGGCCTGGAATCGGTCAAATCAGAACTCAGAGAGGCAGTAGAGCTTCCTCTGCTGAAACCGGATGTATTCAAAAGGCTTGGCATCAGGGCTCCGAAAGGGTTCCTCTTATACGGCCCACCTGGAACAGGAAAGACACTTTTAGCAAAGGCCGTTGCCAATGAAAGCAATGCAAATTTCATATCTGTAAAAGGCCCGGAGGTCCTCTCTAAATGGGTAGGAGAAAGCGAGAAGGCTGTAAGGGAGATATTCAAGAAGGCAAAACAGGTTTCTCCTGCAATAATATTCATGGATGAAATAGATTCAATAGCACCGAGAAGAGGTGCATCGATGGATTCGGGTGTTACAGAGAGAATCGTAAACCAGCTATTGACATCAATGGACGGCATAGAGGTTCTGAACGGTGTTGTTGTTATCGCTGCAACCAATCGCCCGGACATAATAGATCCAGCACTGCTGAGGGCAGGCAGATTTGATAAAATTATCTATATACCGCCTCCTGAGGAAGAAGGAAGACTGAAAATACTGGAAGTCCATACAAAGAAAATGCCCCTGGCAAAGGACGTGAATCTTCAGGAAATAGCAAGGAAAACCGACGGATATGTTGGTGCAGACCTTGAAAATCTATGCAGAGAAGCTGGCATGATGGCATACCGTGAAAATCCCGATGCAACAGAGGTTAACCAGGAAGCATTCCTGAAGGCAATGAAGTCCATTAGGCCTTCTGTAGACAAGAATGTTATAAAATTCTATAACGACCTTGCAGCCACAATGGGAAGAGATATAAGCGAGAAAAAGAAAACAGAGGAAATGGGCTTATATCAATAATCAATTTTTTATAAAAATATAACTTTCCGAATCTATTTTTTCGTCAGAATTTTTTCTTAATTCTATCCTATCATGCATTCTGAAACCCAGTATAATTTTATTATCCTTTTCCATTTCCGCTACAAATTCTCTATAAGTTCTGTTGATATATTTTTTATCTATAGCTTCTTCTCCAATATTATTGCCTGTAAGAAGCTCGTTTATGAACTCCGGTATACCGGGAATCATTATGGATGAATATATGAGCATTGATGAAACATCCCCTTTTATCACTATATCATCCATAAAGGATGCAGCGTGCTCCCTGCTATCGGGGTTCAGAATTTCTCCGATTATCCTTATTTTCTGGTTTAACTTTCTTATTATCATGGACGATAATATTGTTTCAGCATCCATGGCCATCTGGTCTTTATCCTCCTCCCTTGAGAAAATAATTACAGATGATGCCTTTTTGATACCTGCCTTTATAAGATCGCTTTCCCTTAAAAAACTGCCCTTAACAAAGGTGTACTCACTATCTCCTTTTACCTCATTTTCATTGAGTATTACTATATCTATTCCGTCATTCTTGATTTTATCCAGTACTTTTTTCGTGCTTTCATTATAGTTGCACAGTATTATATGCTTTTTTTCAGTAGCCATTCTCTCACCCAGTTTTGATGATAATCTTATATCTATGAGCATGCTGGTTATTCCAGCTGTAAGATATCCAAGGGAACCTATGCCAACAACCATTATAATCATTCCATTGGTTCTACCCATAATGCCGTAGACAGGAGTATCACCGTAACCTACTGTTGTAATTGTCTGCATGGTCCACCATAAGCTTGTGAATAGTGAATGTACACCACTGGATGCTATGGGATTTTCAATATAAAATTCACTGAATACAGAGTATATGATAACAGCTATGGATAAAATGGAAGCCTTCATAATGTGGTTTCTCGAATACTTCCTGAATTTTTTGAAAAAGAGGAAGAATGGATTCATTATCTTTTATGGTAAATTTATATTTATTATTTTTTGAAATATATTATTTGGTGCATGTTTCTAAATGGCATTGGCGCATCATTACATGCTGATTTGATTTTCAGGGACATATCTAAGTATTCCTGCAAGTCCGCCGAATGCAGTTTTCAATAATCTTCCCTCATCACTGTCCTCCGATACCATTTCAACCTTTGTTCCGGACTCCTCTGCCATTTTATACAGATCCTCTATGAAATCATCCTCCCTCTCGAAGTTCATGGGTGTTCCATCATTGTCACATAACGGCTGTTCAGTAGGTTCAGAGGTGAATGTTTTTTCAAGATTGCATGTGGGACATCGGTAAAAATACTTCCTTTTTCTTATGCTATCTGACACTATAAGGAGCTCAAGATTCTTCATCTTAAGTGCACTCATTATTGCATCTTCTCCATACACACCGAGTCCACCATCTGATTTCTTTATTTCTCTGAGGAATCTGTTTATTATATCCTTTTCACGGGTAATACGCATGTCTTTAATTGATTCGGATGCCTTTTCCACAAGCTCTCGCAGCCCGGATTCATCCGTATATCCTATATCAAACAGATCCTTGATTTTTTCCTTAATTTCATTTCTGAGATAATCCTTTTCTATGAAATATTCCTTGGTCGCACCGGGACCACCAACAAATATAGTAATTATATCCTTTATCACGGGCATAAATGTACTGTTTGCTATATCTCCCATTTTTTTGAAAAATTCATTGGCAGCTATCTCTATGAGCCTCTCGAACCTTCGCGATGACTGACCACCCTGCCTGTGTTTGCTGGGTACAAGCGAGTATTCATAATCAACAACCTCGATTTTTGTTCCCTTTAAAAATCCAATGGTAGACTCCTTTCGGTCTATTACAATAAGTCCGTATAATTCCTTTTCCCGGAGCTGATCCGTTAACTGTTCAAGGTGAAAGCTAGAATCACACTTATAAAGAAAAGTCTGAATCGGCTGAGGTGGCTCCACTATTTTTGTGTACATTTCAGTCTGATCCCCTCGTGTTGCCACATGCCCGACAAAGAAAACGAGGCCATGTTCCGGTGGCTGTTTATAATACTTCAAACGGGACATTATAGATTCTATTGCACCGAGTACATTTTTCCTGGTGGTTTTAGATTTTATATTTGAAGATGTAGAAAACTCCTCTCTTAAATACTGTACAACATCGGAAATCTGCTTGTCGGGAGGAATATAAAGTGATATCAATTCCGTTCCACGCCCATGAAGTTCAGACAATTCCTCCATGGCTTTTCTAAATTCATAGCGTTTATAATCCTCGTCGTCCATTATAGAAAATTTTATAATAATATTTAACCTTAATGAAATCAAATGAACAGTGTTGTTATTTCACTCGGCGGGTCAATTATATCAAAGGATAGACTTAATCTGGAATTAATGGAAAAAATCAAGGATCTGTTTGATA
>JAKAAK010000044.1 GCA_021797025.1 Thermoplasmata archaeon | reverse complement strand
TTATGGGTAGTAAAATTCCTTAGGACACATAATGATTAGAATTCCTGTTTTTTTGAATCCCGTGAAAGTTCTGTTTATGACTTCCCACGGTCTTCCACTTCCTAATTTTATACTTCCATCCATTACTCTTTATGAATCATACAAATTTCCAATATTTATATCCGATTATCTGAAATTTCATAAAAATAACATCGATTTACATAGTGTTGCCATGACAAGTATTACCAGCCAATGGAATTTTGATTAAAAATTCCAGAAGATCATTAAACATATTAGAATCATTTATATTTTCAGGTGTTATTACTGCTTTCAATGGCAATGCATATGGGCTTTATTTATCTGCAATTTAGGTCATGATTCTATTACTCGTTTTCCTCCTCTGATATATTCCTGATGATCTGCTTCACGTAATTCGTGATAGTTATAATTGAGAATATGGAAAAATATTACAATATCTCAAGAGTGGGCTATATTCAATGTTAAGGGAAGATATACGAATCAACTTATTACATGCTTTGCGAGTATCTCTTATACTATATAATATTATTATCGTGGCATTCTATTGCTATGAACACCTGAATCATTGTTGTCAAATAAGTGTGTATTGTGATTAGCCATTTCCTTAATTATTAGATATCTAAAATTATAATGAATTCTAATCAGAAGGTATGCAAGATAGTGTTTTAGCTTAGAAGAAAATGTAGTATCTGATTTTTCAAAAATGTTGAGTGCATTTTTAGGTTTTGTTTTATTGCCAAAGAGATACTCGCGGATTTCTACTTCAGTAATTCTCTGTTTAATATAGTTTTTGGCGTCCTTAGAAATAAATAGTGCATCAAACAATTTAAAACTATCCATGGTCATTTGGGAATACTTATTGCTGATTTCTATGAATTTATCTATGTTTTTTGTTTCTATTTGGCTGATGCTATTATGACGCATATAATACGTCAATTTTTTATTATCTGTAATAATATTCTTACCTGAATCCAGAGCGGATAAATACATAAAATCATCTGGGTTAATATTAATTTTTTTAAGAGTGTCCAAATTTAATATGGATTTCCTTACTGAAATTGAAGACATGTTAAATACCGGACTTTTTCTCATATTACTATCATATTCATGGTACTCGTCATTTACGATTAAATGGCTATTATGGTAATAGCATATATTATTATCCATAAATTGTTCATACAGAATTTGAAGTTTATCTTTTGTAAAAAGGTCATCATCATCTAGAAATGAAACTATTTCTCCCATCGCTTCTGAGATACCTTTATATAGAAATTCCCCTAATGTTCCCTGCATCAATATATGCTTAATCTTATTTTCATTAATAAAACGGTCTATATCTTCATCTTCAAAATTTGTAATAACTATTATTTCATAAATTTTTTTATCTAATGTTTGATTTACGGCACTTTTAATTGCATTCAATAAAAACTCCTTTCTATTATAAGCTGTAATAATTACACTAATATATGGTAATTTACTATTCTCCATTCAAATTGTAATTTATTATATGTATATAAAACTTATTATTCAGAATACTGTATGTGATACAGATTCTTCGGATTTTTCAATTTTTCAAAAATAAATAATTTTGTTTCTTTGTGGTATGGGGTGTCTCATATTTTAACAAACGACGATTTTCATTATCTCCCTTGGTTTTTCTCCCAGTTTCCAGTTTACCGGTAACATATCATTTACTATTCCACTCCTTTTGTTTGTATCAATTACTGGAAGTGCATGTGTGTTTTCAAACACATAATCGTATATGTCTGATGCATCGTAAGCTGAATCTGCGAGAATATACGAGAAATTTCTAACAGAATCCACCATATCATGCACTCCATGGGAATCATACAGGTTTCCCTTTGTTACCATCCATTCCATTATAATGAGGAAATCAACATCAATTGTCATATAGCATTTTCTTCCATAAGACCATCCCTTTGTAGTCTTTGACCACCCTGATAAAGGGTCTTTATAGTTATTCCATGCCTTTCTCCTCATAGCAGTTGAATGCTTGCATGTATGGATCATAAAAGAATCAACTGCTGCAATGGATTCCATTGAATAAAGAGTGGTAATTTCGTTGTTTATTGCATGGAGGTCTATCACCCTTGCCCTTCTTGAAAGAGTTTAAAAACTTGATATTTCTCTAAGGCCAGCCATTCTTATATATTGTTTATTATTTGTGAGGAATATCCCGGGAGATCTGTAAGATATATTGAATATCTGCAGTAAAATAAGGGTTTTTACTATCTGTCTATCTGTATATTTTCTCATTCGATCATCAGGCGAAGCTATTTTATCTATGATCTCCATTGTCAATGGAATATGTTTTTCGGGTATATCCCATTATTCTTAATTTGTTAATAATGTTCGACATTTGTCTGATATTTCGTGAAGTGTGAGACACCCTATAATATAAATTAAAAAATAATAAAAGAAAATACGTATGTAACGTTGAATATCATTAGCGTAAGCTATGGAAATTATGATATTTATGATATTTATGTGAAAAAGTCAAATTAGTATAGTATATTATTTAAATCCCTTTTATATTTCCCCTTCCTTATTCTTGGGTTATCTTCTAAATATGTATTTAATTCTATTTCCATTAATTTCCTTATTTTCTCGTTTATTGTTTGCCTTAGTATCTTATCTATATCCTCAATATTCGATATGTTTATATCTGTATTGTGAATATTTACCTAATCCCTTGTGTTTTAAATAGGTGTCCTTCCCTCTTATTTAATGAACAATTCATTGATATCAGGGATTTATATTAACACAAAAATAAGGAAGCTTTCGCAATATTATTATTAATCTTATGTATGTAGAGCTGGATGTTAAATGAGAATTCTAGAAATTAGTTTTTTAAATCCTTATAAATCGAATTCAGGGGGCGTTGAATCATATATAGTTAAAATTACAAATTTCTTGAGGGAGAATAATGACATTACTCTTATATGTAGTTCAACTGATAAAACGATGAAACATGATAATATTATTGAATTGTACACGGGCAGATTTTTGAGAAAATCTATTTACAATATTAAATTGTATTTTTATGTTAAAAAACATAAAAGTGAATTTGATTTAATACATATTAATGGTGACAATGGATTTTTAATTCCTTTCATAAAAAATACAAAAACAGTAATGACACTCCACGGAAGTATGTTAGAAAATACTATGGTAAATCTAAAAAATTTTAAATTTAGATCAATTGTTTCTTATATTATAGGAATGTCACTGGGCTATATGGAGATATTTGCATGTAAAAGGGCAAATAAAATTATCTCAGTTTCAAAGCATATTAAAATATACTTTTTGGAACGCACCGGCAGAAAAGACATTAAGTTTATCCCAACATGTATTAATAAAGTAGATACAATAAAAGTATCAGAAACTGATAAAATGAGAATTACAGAAATGAAGAGTAAGTATACAACTGTCTGTTTATGGATAGGTATAGATCCAGACAGAAAAGGACTGGGAATAGCAAAGAAGGCCGTTTCCAATTTCGATGATGTGATTCTCTTTACTGCAGGTTATAAAGATGAGAACAGGGCAAAAAATGTAATTAATCTGGGATATGTTGATAGAGACCTGCTTTTATATCTTTACCAGATAAGTGATATATTCATTTTTCCAACAAAGTATGAAGGATTTAGCATTGCATTACTGGAAGCTATGTCTTATGGAACGATTCCTTTATCTTTTAAAATTCCAGCAACTGAAGAATTAATTACCGATTCTGTAGATGGTTTTCTATTACAGGAAGCTTCCAAATTCGAGGATAAAATAAAATATTTAGTCAAGAATCGGAATAAAATGGAAATAATGAAGAAGAGCGCAAGTCGAAGGGCGAAAAACTTTTACTGTTCAAAAATTTTGCCTGAAATAGAAAGTACATTCAAAGAATTTCTAACTGGTTGAAATATGTAGATGCGGCATTTTAATTATAAAATAAATTATATTTGGATATACTTTAGGCAAATTGGACTCATTATAAATAAAAAATTTTGAATAGAATTAATGTATTGTCCATTCTTACATTCTCTTGACACTAAGCAGTATATCAAAAATTTCGCTAAGAATACCTATTTGACTGAATGGTATTGAAAGCAAATGATTTTCTTTTAATGATGTTGAAACTATCATATTCTCAGACGGTTAACTATTATTATGATTTTTGATACAAGATTTATGAGAACCCATATATTGCATAAGATTATTACAAGATAGAAATACAGCAGTCATGCATTCTGAATTCTGGATGTGGATTTTGCAAGGAATTTCCCGGTTATCCTGTATGTTGCGTCTATTGCCCCTCTTTTGCTATACAGGGTGAGCAGTTTCTCTGATTAAAAAGTAATGTTTGTTTCGAATATGTATAATACCCAGTATCTTCTAACATATCCGTATATAGAAACCAGATGGAATGCGTATTGTTCGAATTTAAGTAGGGCATACTATAATTCATTTACCTGCTGCACTGTATCTTCAATAACGTTTAATTTAGTAATCAACGGCATCACAAAAGAAAGAAGAATGATGCATTAAAGGAAATAGCCATTAATTGCATATTCCAATTAATTGTTGAATATCACACACTCTATATTGAAGAATAATATGAAGTGTGAAAATCTCTCGAATGGAATAATAGGATATCTCACATTTCACAAAATGTTTAACTAACGCCGAACATTATTAACAAAATAAAAATATTACGATATATATGAGCAACTTATTCCATTGATTATAGAGGTTATAGAAAAAATAGTTTCGCCTGATGGGTGAAAGAGCGAGTACCCACATAGAAAGATAATAAAGATTTTGATAGTTTTGTAGCTCTTTAACATGTCTTGTATATTCAGTTTATGATGCATTAGACATATACGATTCGATTTTTTAAATCAAACATACAATTCCGATAATTAACACTACATGGTTGTTCGCTTAATTTATATTCCTTTATATTTCATCCATTTTATATTCCAATCTGAAAATTGCATAAGATTTTTTACTTTCTTCAAATTTTGCTCAATCCTTTCCTTCGGCTAATCAATACTTTTTACCCCGACCTCACGGAGCATGGTTCTGGAAAGTTTGCTGAACAGGATTTCAACAATGTTCGGCGAAGAACTATGCTTTGGAGTAAATACAAGGTCAAACCGTTCGGGACTGTTGATAAATATTCCCTTGTCTCATCTGGCGTATGCACTTTCAGATTGTCCAATATTATCCTTATCTCCTTTTCAAATAGATGTGATAAATCAAGTTTCTTAAGGAATTTTAAAAAATATGGCTGTTGTGTGGTTCGTTAACTATCTCAGTGACAATGTCTATATGAATAATTTGTACCTCTAAACTTATGGAATGGCGCATCTATTAAATATAGGTCATCATATTCATCTCTTGCCACATTTACTTTATTGTTAAGGGCATTAAATTTTATTGGAGTTTTAGAAGTATAATCAATAGGCATTTTAATAGACTTATACCATTGTTTAAACTAGCTTCATATTCTATTTTAACACTGTACCACTGATTGAATAATGATAATGTACATTATTTTCTGTAAATTGTAAATAACCTTACTGTCTGTTAATATCCTCCATATTTATATATTTTCTTCTTGTTACATACTCTTCATTTATGTCCATCATTATTGAACCTGCTAATCTCATTGCAGAATCATCAGATGGAAATGCACCTATTTTCTTAGTCCTTCTTTTCATTTCTGCATTCAATCTTTCTATGGTATTGGATACCCTTAATCTCCTTAACCCCTGTATATTTGTATTGAATGATCTGTAGTTATACAATGAATCATAGTATCTGTCAAACATAGTAGAACATTTATCCAATCCCTTGTCTACAAGCTTATCCTGCAATACAGGGAGTATATCAGGATTATCCAGTGCCTGTTTAATTAGTAATGATATATCCTTCCATTGCTGTTTTCCCATTAATTTCCTTAAGTTCCTCATAAAGTGTACATGGTAGTATTGCCATGATGGTCCTGGGAATGATTGCTTTACAGCTTCCCTTATACCCTTATTTCCATCTGATATTACCATCTCAACACCATTTAATCCCCTATCATTAAGATCATCAAAGAATAATTCCCACTGTATTTCAGTTTCAGAATCATATATTCTTGCTCCTAATATCTCTCTATAGCCATCACTGTTAATCCCTACACAGATATAGATGGCCTTATTCCTGTACCTTCCATTATTCCTTATTTTAAGGTATGTGCCATCTATGTATATGAATCTGTATACTCCATCTATCTTCCTTTCAAGGAATTCATTAACTGTTTTATCAAGCCTTGAGGATAATGATGACACATATGATGCTGATACCTGTACATCTAATGATTGTATTACTTTATTAACACTCCTTGTAGATACTCCACTTAAGTATGATTCTAGTATTATGGATTCTACAGCTCTCTCTACTCTTGAATAATTGTCAAATACAGCTGTATGGAATGATGTTTCCCTGAACTGTGGCTTATCTAATATAATCTTTCCATCTGTTGTTACTAATGATCTCTGCTTATACCCATTCCTGTAATCTTTTCTATTGTTATTCCTCTCATATCTGGATGCATTGAGCTGTTCCTCTGCTTCCTCATTCATGAGATCATTTAGGATCCATTTCTTTAAATCCTTCATGCCTTCCCTGTTCAATCCATAACTTTTTATCTTTTCTTTTATTACTTCTAATTGGTCTTGCATTTTTTTCATCTCCTAAATCTAAATTATGCAAGGCCATTTATAATTTACAGACAATTACTTACACTATCATTGAATATGTATAGTGTTGTAATTCCTTACATATGTTTCAATATACGTTTTATATGGTATATCATTCTTTATAAGACTTACAATATCACTTGAACTATACCTTAAATGTACGTATATTGTATTTAAGAAAATATTACTCCTAGAAGAACAGAAAAACTTTTCCCTTATTGGCATTTAAATCTGGAATGGTATTTTTCTCCGTCACAATACACAATTATTCCCTCCAATTTTAGATTTGTCATCCACCTGATTTACCTTGTGTCGCGTAAAACTATATAAATTTATAGCGAAATTAAATGACGAGATATGCTCAGAGTCTGATAATTCAACAAAATTTATTAGGGTTTAAATAATAACAACTATAATGGATTCTGAATACAAAAAAAGGGAAGAAAAATACCTATCTCTGGATGCAAAAATAAATATGGCAAAAATTGTTATCAAAGACGCTGTGGATAATTTTACCCGCCCTGCAGTGGTATGGTCTGCTGGAAAAGATTCTACGGTTGTGCTGGATCTTGTAAGAAAAGTAACCAGCGAGATAGGAATAGCAGTCCCACCAGCAATACTCATAGATCACGGACAGCATTATGATGAAACTTACAAAATGGTCAAGGACATATCAAAAGAATGGGGATTTAAGGTTATTTATGCAAGAAATGAAGATTTTCTGTCAAAGATTAATGACAATAAAGTCAATGTTAATGACTTAAATGAGGATAACCGTGAAGAATTAAAGAAAATTGATTACGACTTTAACAAAAAATATATAGATTATAGTTTAGAGACCCTGGAGGGAAATCATCTCCTCAAAACAGCCCCATTTAACAGTGTTATAAGGAAGTACAGGTTTGACAGCCTTTATACGGGGGTAAGGTGGGACGAAAATGAAGCCAGGTCAAATGAAGTTTTTATTTCTGAGAGAAGTGATCCAGACCATGTGCGTGTACAGCCTATTATAACTTTCAAGGAGAAAGATATATGGAAATATATGTTTGATAATAAATTGCCAATACATCCTTTATACTATAAGGGCTACAGGTCAATAGATGGAAAATACGACTCCACTAAAACCAGCGATAAGCCTGCATGGGAACAGGATCTGGAAAATACAGCTGAAAGGGCTGGAAGGGCACAGGATAAGGAAAATATGATGGACGAACTTAGAAAATTTGGGTATATGTGATGAAACCTCATATAATAATAATTTTAATGGATACTTTACGGAAAGATGCCTTTGATAAATGGTTAAAGGAATACAATGGCAAATATAAATCAATAGTTGAAAATTCATTTATATTTGAAAATGCAAGGGCTCCATCCTCATGGACTTTGCCTTCACATATATCATTATTTACAGGCTTGTACCCATCAGAACATGGAATACATGAATTATATGATAAATACCGGATACCGGATGTTATAAAGATGTCTATGGAATATAATGGGAAGTTTTTAATGGATTTAGCAAGGAAAAATGGGTATTATACATCCGGATTTTCAACAAATCCCGTCGTCTCATATTCGGGTGTTCGTAGCCATTTTAACAATTTTGTCCACATTAAATCGAAAGTCTTAGAATCGGTGGGGAGGTTCAGTCTTGAAGCAATTTTATCCAAAGAGGATCTGGATAAATATTTACAGATTAGATCAAAGGCAAAGAGAGCACAATTTCTCATAAAAAAACATCCCCTAAAGTCTACAGTCTATATCTCCAGAATGTTGCTCAAGCACAGCGATCCAACATATAAAGGTTATAAAGAGGTCCTGAAAGGTTTTATAGACTCAACACATTTTATCGTTCCACAATTTGTTTTCTTCAACTTTATGGAAATGCATGAACCATATATTAGGCATATGGATATTTCAAATGCCCAAATAGAACACATATTTGATTATAAAAAATTAAGCAATATGAAATTAAAGAAATCTAGAAAAATATATTTTGCCCAGGCAGGTAAAATAACATCCATATTTGATGCAACAATATCAAAATTAATAGATGAAAAACAACTGGATAATTCAATTGTTATAATAACCTCGGATCATGGGCAGGGTTTTAACGAAAATGGATTTGTATCACATGGGATATATAATTATGATGAAATATCCAGAATACCCCTATTTATACATGCGCCTGAAGACCTAATAAAAGGAAAAACATATGATAAATATATAAACACAGGCCTCGTAAATTTATTTGATTTTATAAAATATATAATAGTAAATGAAAATGTTTCACTTGAGAAGTTAAAATCTGACATAGTGTTATGTGAATCATATGGCATTCCTAATAATATAGTTCTACCTTCCAAGTATAAGAATACACCAGATTTTAATGAAATTAAAAAAAAGATAGATATCCCACGCAAGACTCTTTTTAAAGGTAATATAAAATTAACTTTAAATGCAGACGGAATTGTAGAAGAATTCAATGGAAATATGTATGATTACAGATCGTTAATAGATTATTTATCAATTTTTAATGTGGACAGGTATTTCAAAATCACTGAAAACGATGAAGCAATCCAGAAATAGAATAATAAAAACATCAATGAAATGAATCATTTATAAGTCAAATATAAAACGGGGCACAACTCTATAATATTATTGGGTTAATGTTCTGCTTTTCCAATTATATGAAGATACTCTGTTGTAACCCAGCATTTTCCTTTAAAACCCTAAAAGAGAGTTTATGGACAATTCTATAAACTTCCTTATTATGGATTCAACTCTTTCAAAGGTTTTAAACTCGAATATTCTATTACCCATAAATGTAGTGAGGATAACCGTTACACATATTGTCTTGAAAATTTAGCTCTTCACATATCTAATTTTGCATAGATAAAACCCATGACCATACTCTGTTCTGTTGCATCTTTATTAATTTTTTTCACAGGTTTGGAGTAAGTTACACTAAATCCAGCTTCTTCAAGTTTTTCCTTTAATTTTTCATAACCATAGTGATACTCTATTTGTATCATTTTAAATTTCTTTAATGTATCATTATCCTCTTTAAGTAAATTATACTCACAACCCTCGCAATCCATCTTCAGTATAGCCTTATCTATATGGTAATCACTCAATAACGTTTTCAACGACAATGTTTTAATATCTATGCCATTTTCAAACGATTTTAAATCGGAACCAATAGTGTTTTCAAAATCAGGATTTACCTTTATAGTACCATCCTGGGCATAACCAGCATTCAGTAATATGATTTTATCTTCCAAATGATTTAACTTAATATTTTTTAATGCTATGTTATATGAGTATGGATATGGTTCCAAAGCAATAACTTTTTTTGCGCTATTTAACGCAAAATATATTGGTGAATCACCTATGTTTGCACCTATATCTATAATTATTTCATTTTCAACTTTAAGGAAACTATATTCCTCAAGACCAAAAACAATTATAAAGTCACCGGTTCCATATTCCAATGTTATGACCTTACCGTTATAAGTAAATTTTATAACATTCTTTTCGAAATTTAAATCATGAATATGGGCATCCTTATTAGTAAATAATCGAGTATAGCCCCATACCAAATCGGTGCTTAGATAATTTGAATCACCATTCTGAAAGATAACTTTGATTTTGTTTTTCCTCCTCCACATGTTCCACATAACACTCATATAGTTCTTATACGCAATTTTAAATGTGTTTCTAGTATATATTATATTCTTTATTCCCATTTTTCACCTTCGTTCTATTATAAACCTTAATCAGTTTTCCCTTTTTAATCTTTCTTTGTTGATGCCATAAGATTGATTTGTTGATCCCTAATGATTTCCTTTACTTAGAGTCTGTGGTATTATTATTTCCCCAATTGTACTGGGTTAAGTAATCCTGAATTAAATTGATTTTTTTGCTTAATACAAATTTACTACCCCAACATTCTTAAGCGCATAATGTTTATTCCTGAATTTGTATTGTTTATTGAAATTTTACTGAATTTTCTTAGTTAATTTGTTAACTATTTCTGATATAAATCGAATGTTATAATTCTTACTTGCTATAAAATTAGAATTTTTTAAGCCTAGTTCAAGTATTTTAGATAACAATCAATAACACATCAGATTCACCAAGTTTATATACGTTTATCCCAACAGATATTCTATTGCTTCTTTGTAGTAGTTCTGGAAGATGTATGAGCCGTAACACTTTACTATCAGTGCTCTTTTGGAGTGTGGTGTTCGCTCGTAAGCTATCAGCCTTTTAGGATGGTCGAAGAAATAGATAACTTTTCCCGGACTAGTACTTCCTACGTTATGAAATACAGCCAAAAACTTCTTTCATAGTAGAGGAAAGAGAATATTTAAAATGTCATGATCTACCGTTCCCCAACTGGTATTCGGCCTTAGATGCACTTGTAAAAAAGCAGAAAAATGGCAGTAATACTCTTGGTCTCACATCACACCAGGTATAAAGGAGCTGAAGAAACTATTGGAATGGGGACAATACGATGCCCATGTCTCTGAGAAGGATCTACCATGAGGCAAAACAGTAACATAGCAGTTGCAATCTGGAGGGTGTTGAGGGTCTTTAGAACAATATTGTGTTATTCATCAGTGGTGCGTGCCCTTTATTGTTTGGACAGTTATCTAGTGGAATAAATAGAAATGGATAAATATAAATTGGAACATAATGGGATGATATAATGGAGAAATTTACTGCAAAAAAAGGTAGCAATAGTAATGTAATCATTTACATCAAATAAAATATAGTAGAGCTATGCAAGAGGCTTGGAATACCAATATCAAACTTCTATAAATGGAGGAATAAATTTATAGAATCAGGGATTCTATGGGGCCAGTAGATCTGGAAATAATGAATACTCGCAAGAGAGTGAAAAACTAAAGAAGCTAATACGTGACCAGGCTTTAGTTATATATGAATTAAAAAAATTACAGAGAGAGGAGTTAATGGAAACAGTGAATAACCTTAGAAATAAGCTATCAGTATCAAGGATATCCAGTAAAATTAAGATTCAGAGGTCTTATATATTATAACAGGAAAATTACAGTAAAGCAGAGGAAATCCAGGATACCTGAAAATACAATAAATAGGGTATTAGAGATATCAGGAAAAAGGGTGACATATGGTCATAGAAGAATATGGGCTGTATTAAGGAATGAAGGGATAAATATAAACATAAAAACGGTAAGGAGAATAATAAAATCAAGGAATCTACAATTGCCATATGCAAAGCATAAGAACAGGACAAATAAGAGAAATTTAACAAGGCCTGAGAATATTACCAGCTATGGGAAACAGACATACACTATGTAAGCATATATAATGGCATGTACTATTTAATGGCTGTAAAGGATTGCTTCTCCAAGAGATAGCTATCCTATAATTTCTCAAGAACATGCACAGCCAAAGATTGTGTAAAGCCAATAGAAGAGGCATATGCTATAAGATAAAGTAATTCTAACCTTAGCAATCTGGTACTGAGGCCAGACAATGGAACACAGTATATAGCTAAAAGCTTCAAGGCTACTGTAAGGTTACTGAATATTAAACACGAATACATTAAAAAGCAAACACCTGAAGACAATGGGGATGTAGAATCATTCCACAATTCATTGAAAACTGATTATATATGGCAGAATGACATTGAAAGCTCTGAAAATTCTAAAGAATTGATGGAATATGCTTTCAATGATTACAACAATTACAGGCCACATTCTTCTATAGGCTATTTAATGCCTGTAGAATTTGAAAAACAATGGAACAGCAGTGAAGAATTCACGAATATATTTCTGGAAGAGAAAAGGAAAAAGGAGGAAAGAAGATTGAAAAGCAGGAAAATTAATATAAGCAGGAGGAATGAAAGTGTCTCAATATTACACTAAAAAACTGTCCAAATTTTGGGGGAACAGATCAGAATAGATATTCAGGTTAGTTGTTCATAAGGATGTCGAACCAACTAATAATCGTGCAATTCAATCCCAGAGAGCCCCAGTTATGAACAGAAAGAGAAATAGGGAAACAAGATAAGAATTCAGAATTATAAAGAATACCATACAAAAGACTTTGCTCTATTTCGTACCTCAAAACTCATGAAAAGTAACTTAATTATGTACAACTGAAAATAAAAAAGTGAATTACAAAAATGCCTCATAAAACTGAACTCTTACGATTGACACAGTCATTCTGTTTAAAAATTAACAAAGATTTACTAATGTTAGTATAACGAAAGATTTTAAATAAGATCTAGCATTCACTTTATGATGATCAGGCATGGGTATTGATTTTCAAACGTTAAATATGTTGAGTTATGCGTACAAGTTTGGTGATTTTAATAAAACAGTTACGATTGGAAGACAAGAATTAAACGTAAATGAACGGATTTTACGTCGAGTTCTCCAAGTAGACAGGAAATACAATCATGACGAATTTTGTGAACAACTCTTAAAAGAATATTTTCATTCTAATACTGTTGATTCCATTGATGCTTCACATTATGAAAATGCATCAATACTACACGATATGAATAATCCTCTACCAGAAAATTTGAGATGGCAGTACGATACTATTATAGATAGTGGTACATTGGAACATATATATAATATACCTCAGGCCTTAGAAAATTGTTCACTATTATGTAAACCTGGTGGACAAATTATTCATGTGCTTCCGGCAAATAATTTCTGCGGACATGGTTTTTGGCAGATTTCGCCGGAGCTTTTCTTCTCTCTCTATACAAATGAAAACGGTTACAGAGATACTGAAGTATTTTTAACATATGCATCACCACAGAGAGAAATTAACTGGTATAGGGTAAAAAAGCCAGAGAACGGAGAGCGAATAAACATTTATTCATCTCGGGAAGTTTATGTTGTTGTAAGAACCGTTCTATACGAAAAAAAATTTTCACACAGAAATGTTCAGCAAAGTGACTACCTTTTTATGTGGAACAAAAACAGTATGAAACAAAAGTCAAAGGGAAATTCAAAATTAAGAAAACTTATATCCAGGTCCGAATATCTAAAAAAGTTGATAGTACCATTGTATAATTTTTTTTATGTTCGTAAGCTATCTTTAAGACTATCAACTTATAACCCTCATCTTATTAAAACGAATATTTCTTCACTTCTTCGTAATGATGAAGAATAAAGGCGGTAACAGGATAGTTTCCTTTTCCCAAAACCGCAAAGTGGATATGAAAGAAAATATTTGGATTCATAAATAACGTCGTACGACATTTCTCTTTAGAGGGTGGTGGCAATTACTTTGCGGATATCCCCGCATCCAGCGTTTTCAATCGAGTATAGGAATGTATGGATAGTGGTCTGATATATGTATATATATTGTTACTAACACAGTAGACAGAGGAAATTGAAACACAGGAACATTCTCAATAGCTTCTATATCATAATCCCAACATTAATACATTTCTCGGAAAGCTCCATAAAACCATGTCGTTAAGGTAATCTATGAGTC
Source organism: Thermoplasmata archaeon (assembly GCA_021797025.1). The sequence goes on along the minus strand of JAKAAK010000044.1, from coordinate 1,942 downwards.
AGAGGCAAGATAATCCGCAAGTCTGGTCGACAAGGAGGTTCTATCTACCGCCATAACTTTATCTATCGCGATTTTACGTATGGGACATACGTATACTGTATCCATGAGATTTAGAAATGGATTGGCCCGCTCCATTGGTCTGTATGAGAAACATGTATCAATAATAAAGGATATCGGCAGGAACGTAGCAGTAACCATTTTCTCGGGATTCGGGTATATAGAAGTTTTATTTTACCTCGAAGATGCAATCATACAAGAGAAGCCATTAAAAATGTTTGATGCACAGGAGAATACCATAGTTGCCGTAGTATCTAATATAAGGAATCTGTGTCTATGCAATGCTGTGTATAAATTTACCGTATTCCTTGGACTGTTCGGTCGAGAGATAAAGAAACAAAAAACCTAAGGTCTGCTTACATATTAGTAGGAAGATGTATCCATCCCGTATGTATTCAATCATGAAAAATCACAATGGTTACAGAGAGAATACTACCTATAGGAAATGAGCAAATTTCCATTGGATAGCAACATATCAAAATGTTTGTGGAATATTATGATTTGGCCAATTGCAATTGATAATGATCATTTTACAGTCTATTTAACCTTCTTCGGTACAGATCCTTGCCCTTTTGGCACTTGGTTCACGTGATCTGGTCGATTTATAGGACTTCAACCTCTTTTTTTCTTTTGATCTATTATTCCAAAAACCGGGCTCTTTCATTCTGTATTCTAACCAATCAAGTTCCATGTATCCAAACCATAAGTACGGCCAGCCAGCACTGTAATCATTAACTACTCGATATTTTCAAAGATAATTTATCAAATTCTGCAAACTCTTGCTACTTCTTATTTTTCATCCAGCATGGATCCTTCAGCAAGGGATTTAAGTTTCTGCAAGGCTATACTTTTAGGGACATTTCCAAGCCCGGAAAAAGTTTAAAACCCGCAGTCCGTGTCACCAAGGACTCTTTCCGGTCTATATCATCGATGTCCGAGATATTATGCATCTTCTGGTTTACAGTCTCGGGAGTTTCCACGAATGGAGATTTCACGTCTATTACACCAGCTGTAAATTTCAGGCTTTTTGGCCATCCGAATTCCTTTACATAATTTTTTATTATTACAGGATCGCCTGTACACCCGGAGTTTGCTATCTCCCCGACCAGCTGACCAACTTTAAGCTTTAATAAGTCAGATAAAACACTCGAATAATCCGGATCGGTGAGATGAGACGCGAGATAGTTTCCATAACAGTAATGCACCCTTATCCTGTCAGCAGGAAGACCTTTGGCTGCATCATTTATTGCCTTCACATGTATGGGCAGTACTTCCTTGAATTTTCTGTACAGTCAACATCCAAGCCCTTTGCTATTGCAAGATCAGGAGGATCTATCTGCAAATAAACTCTATCGACGGAAAGTATTACCGTGTATTCATTCTCCAGCTCCCTGGAAAGGGCGATGAGAAAATCCTCATGATCGTGATATGCCTTGCTGGGCTTATAGAAGACAGTTATAACCCCTGGAGACGTTGCAGGTAGAATATACACCTGGCGCCAAGTTCCTTTGAAATAACCTTTGTCCCCATGAGTTCCCGGTAAAAAGCATCTGAAAATTGTTGTGAGGTTCTATTTTTAGAGGAAAATCCACTGAACCTGTTGGAATATATGTTATATATCCAGACTTTCTCTGCGCATCATTGCTTACCCATGACAATCCTGTCTTCGCCCCTAAGGGATGAAGCCGATCCAATATTGCAAGCCTTCCTGTGCCATTAAATTCAGTCTCGTAATCTATCTAAAATATATATTATAATCCTTAACTCCACAATTTTTTAGGGAATATATTTGTACCAAGCTGTTCATCTATCCTTTCAGAGGATGCAGGAATTTCTGAAATAATCTCTTTATTGTTGTGTATAATCTTATAAACCCTTGAATATT
>JAKAAK010000043.1 GCA_021797025.1 Thermoplasmata archaeon | reverse complement strand
ATTTTTCTTTTACAAATATAAATGATATCTATATAAAGTATATACCTATTTTTTTACCAAAAAAGCATTTTTCTTCATAATTGTGATAAAAAAGTTAATATATAACCGTAATATTATAACATAAGTGGTGAAATATGACTAAATTACTTGTTTTAGGAGGAAGGTTTGCTGGATTGACTGCTGCCTACACAGCAAAGAGATTGCTTGGGGATAAAATAGATGTAACATTGATTAATAAAACACCCTATGCTGCATTCAGGCCCGGAATGCCTCATGTCAGTATAGGTGTTTTCAAAGCTGAAGACCTGGAAGTGGATCTGGCTACAGCACTGCCTGCAAAGGGAATAAAATTCATTCTCGGAGAGGCAACAGCAATAGATGCTAAGAAGAATAAAGTGGAATACGCAACACCGGATGGCAAGAAGGAGAATATTACTTATGATTATCTTGTGGTTGCATTCGGCGCAAAGCTCGGAGTAGAGCACCTGAAGGGATGGGATGAATACGGTGCAAGTGCATGCGAACCTGACTTTGCAACTGCGCTTTATGACAGATTAAATAAATTCGAAGGCGGAAATATCGCAATAGGTTCCGGTGTATTCTATCAGGGGACATTGAACCCCAGAGGTAAATACCCGAAAAACTGGTCCGATGTAGCGGAATCAGCATGCGAAGGTCCTGTATTTGAACTTTCATTGATGATACCGGCATTCCTGAAGAAGAAAGGTGTTATGGACAAGACACACATAACTATATTCTCACCCGGTGAGGAAGTACTTACAGATATTTCAAAGGAATCCAGAGGAGTTATAAAAACAATGTATACTCAGGCCGGATTTGATATGGTATGGAATTTCCGTGTAAGCGAAATCAAAAAGGATGAAATAGTGAGCGAGGATGGAAAAACAATAAAGGCTGATATAGCTGTTATACTTCCGCCATACGAGGCAAATGATGCAGTTAAAAACTCAACCAAGGATCTGTTTGATGATGGAGGTTTCATGGTTACTGATGAACAGATGAGATCCGTGAAATATCCAAATGTTTATTCATGCGGAGACTCAAACCAGATAACTGTTCCAAAGCTCGGATTCCTTGCAGTACAGACATCAAGAATTGCAATGCAGGATCTTGCAAACAGGCTCGGAGTACCGACAAAAATGGATTCATACACACCGGAAGTTGTATGTATAGCAGATAACCCGCTTGAAGGCTTTGCAATATCAGTGGATGACACAACCTTCTACGGCGGAGACAAAAAAATCGCCCAGCCATCACCCACAAACCATATAAAGAAGGAACTGTTTACCAAATACTTCATGTGGACAAATGGAGATATGGCACTTGATAAGTACCTTGCCAGCTGGTGATATATTATGATGTCAGAAGATGAACAGTTAGAAAAATTGATGAAACCTGAATATATATCCAGTTTAACCAGAGCAGTTGAGCTTATAAAAAAGCTTGATAATCTTGGTTTTCTGGATGTAATATCCGGTATATTGAGCGACGATGAAACAATGAAGACCGTCTTTGGATTGCTGACCAGCGATGACGTACTATCTCTTACAACAAAGACTGATTCTGTCATGGTTTTATTAAAAATAATGTCAGAGGAAAAGAACGTAAAGGCTTTGAGCAATCTGCTTGACATGGTCACCATAATGCAGAACAAGGGTATCCTTGATCCTGTGTTGGGAGTTCTCAATGATGATGGTGCAATGGGAGTTTTAATGGGATTATTCTCAAACGACTTTACCATGAACCTGATCATGAATGAGAAACCTATACTGGAATCCCTTGGAACCCTCGACCTGAGCGTAGCACCACATTATGTTAACATGATAAAGGCTGTAGAAAACGCAATCAAGACAGATACTGTAACACCTGTTAGTGGAATGATGGGAACACTTCATGCCATGAAGGATGAAGATGCACAGAAAGGTCTCGGCATTGTTTTCTCCATACTGAGAAGCCTTGGCAAAACCTGCAGTGATGAATTCAACTGCTCTGCCAAAAAATAATTTTATTTTTATTATATACCGTTTTTTCTCAACACATTTTAATATCCATTTATGATTATGATACATTGTAGCTCCGTGGTGTAGTGGACAAGCATTCCGGACTTTGGATCCGATGACGGCAGTTCGAATCTGCCCGGAGCTGTTATGATCGAGATAATAGGAAGGAAAAAGGAAAAAATCAATATTGAAAAACCCGAGAAGCTATCCGAACTCTACAAATCACTGGGAATAAATGAAGATGGGTTTGTGGCTGTACTCAACGGTATACCTGCAACATCGGATCAGATAATAAATCCTGAAGATAACCTGGTGCTCCTTGAAATATTTTCCGGGGGATGATCCTAAAAGAGATATCTTGAATAAAACCTGTTTTCAACATCAAAACCCATATTCTCAGTTTCAGTTATTATTTTTATCTCATCTTTATAACCGTTCAAATTTTTACCTATATCGGAATTTTTTAATTCTTCTCTTATAATTTCTTCCATATTCCTATTTTTTGCCTTTATATCAACATATACCCTGTTATTCAAAATATAGGGGCCACGCATCAGTCGTGGGTTGCCGTTCCACACATCAATAAATTTGATAGCCTCACTTGATTCAACCGGCGGGCCTTTGTGGATCTCCACACCGGGAAGTTCTTCAAGTTTGCATTCAATCAAAATTTCTATATTGTCATTTACGGATATTTCCGAAGCTATGGGTATAAAGCCGTTATCCTCAAGTATGTCCCATAACCTATTTTTTAGCCTGATTGCCTGTGGATATATTATATCATCTATAATATCCGGTTTTCTCAGTGTAAATATCCTTATGGCTGTGCCACGCCCTGGTTTATTTTCCCCTGCATGTTCAAGGATATCAAATCTTTTTGTCATATATATTTTAGATGCCAGTTTAAGTCTAGAAAGGTTTTCCTCACTTACTGCAGCTCCCGCATTCCTGGACGGGTCTACCGGGTCTATTATTATCACCGGTTCAGTAAATTTCCTATCCGATCCTTCAGGAATAATTAGCTTTCCTCTGAGGGAGGCCATATACTTTATAAATTCCTCAAAACTTTTAAAATGTATTATAAGAAGCTCGCATAGATACCCTGAAAATCCTGATTTTGCTATTTCGGAACCGTAAACGTTTATTCTCTTTAAAAATACCTTTAAAAGCCTGATATCATGGATCATTTTTTCATCTGTATTGCTATTTACATAAACAGTGTGCAGTGGAGTTCTATCCACAGTTGAAACTATTCTCTCCCCGGCATTGATCCTGAAGGCGGGAACTATATCCACCTTAATTCCTGAAACGTAACCTGAAACATAAGGATGCTCGGCATATTTCTCTGTACCATTTTCCAGAACACTATGTCCGATTTCAAGGCCTTTTTTCTCTATAAAATCTACCGGATATGTTTTATCAAAGGTAATGAACATATCTATATCGCTTGATTTCAGATTTGTATTTTTTGATACGGATCCTACTTCAATGCATGAGGCATTGATATTTTCACTTTTACATAGAGCATTTATTTTAAATTGAATAGCAGATGAAATTTCTGCAAGTTTTTTCCTCTCCTCCTCAGTCGGCATCTGTTTTGCAAGGAGTTCTTCAAAATAATTCATTTTAATTTCCCAGATCAAGAATTGCCTGTGCCGGTTCCCCTCCTGCTTTTTTAAGTGCTTCCTTTGCCTTTTCCCTGGAAACATTGCACTGGTCCATTACAAGCTTTACATCCTCCTCATCGAATTCTTCCTGCTGAACTGCCTTTGCTTTTTCCTTGAATGTCCCCATTATCTGGAACGTTTTCTGCCCCTGGGCCTCTATCATTGTGACCGATGCATTTTCAATGACATAGTCCTTATCTTTACCTTTCAATATAACCTCTTTAACATCAGGCATCTCTGTAGATTTTATGCCCATCTGGTTCATCATTCTCCGTACATCCCTAGGATTCATGAACATTAATTATTACTTCTTTTATTAATTTTTATGTTTTTTGCCGGATATTATTTCAGGATAATTTGTAAATTTAAGTGCCAGTATCAATCCTGCCATTGAAGCGATCAATTCGGGAATAAATACATAAACAGGCACAGAGATAAATTTTAACAAAATCAATGGCACAGGCAGTATAAAGACCCAGGACAGAAAGTTTGCGAATTTATTAACATAGTAGATCTCGCTTCTAGGGAATTTTCTCGAGAAATATTTTCTATAGCCGGGAAAAAATAATGCAATTGCCGGGAACATCAGAAATCCTGTTATGAGATTGAATTCTGTATTTTTTATAGATATAATGAAACCCATGAGCAGTAAAAATGGAAATAATCCCACGAAAGCGATGCTGTAATATATTTTTGAATTTATAATGCTTCCAAGAAAGAGGCAGAGGAATGATATGGCTGCAATGCCGAGCAATCTATAAATGATTAAATTACCATCATCATTCAGTGAAAGTACCGGTACAGTTACCAGAACAATTGCTATAGAAGTAAATACCAGCACATTGAGCAATATGGCATATAGCAGTGCCCATCCATTTCTGATTCTCCTAATATCACTGATTGAAATAACATATCTTTTGAGTTTTTTAATAATGGTGGTTTTTCTGTAACTTATTTTTATATGGCTGGACAGCTGGAATATTGCAGAAAAAATAATAATTGCAACGGCAATGCTGTAAAATACATATTCTATTTTTATTACGCTAAAATATTCAGAAACAAATATAATGCCTATCAGTAGGCCGGTATACATATACGATCTTGTTTCCATTATGGCACGTCCGCTCCTGCTATAATCTATCATCGAGCTGCCGAAGGCCAGTATGGCAGTTAACGCAAGGATTAAAGATAAATAATACACAGAAAAAATGAACGCACCGGCAATTCCTACCATGGCTCCCGCAAGGATCATCAGCCTCTTTTCCAGTAACTGAAGGATATTCCCTGCAGCAATATAAGATAAATAATATATAATGCCGAAGTAGGTGAGAAGCAATGGAAATATATAGATTTTAATGAATTCCAGCTTAATATGCAACGGAAGCAAAAATAACAGAACAAGCAATAAAGAGTTCTTGAGTGAATTTATTATATCCATTAAATTGCTTCTATTTAAAACGTTCACGGTAGTTGATTATCATAGTTCTATATTAAATATTTCCGGGCAACAATGACATTTTATCATTTCTCATTGTGATAAGTTTATAAATAATACGGTTGATTAAAGCAAAATAATTCAAATATCTCTTTTAATTCCATAAAAGTATTTATTACCTGCCTGTATTATGTTATATGCAGGATGAGGAGTCCTATATTGAGAAATTAAAGGAAGATAAAGTAGAGTTTTTGCAATTACAGTTTACAGATATTATCGGCTCTGTAAAATCGTTGACCATTCCGCATAATAGGTTTGAGGATGTAATTTACAATGGCGTGATGTTTGACGGAAGTTCTATTGTCGGGTATAAACAGATTGAGAATTCAGATATGAAAGCAGTTCCTGAATTGTCATCTTATACAGTACTTACAAACGAGAACTACGCAGGAAAAACCGTCAGATTCATATGTAAAATATTCAACCCGGATGGAACCAGATTTGAGGGAGATCCGAGGTATATTCTTGAAAAACAGGTTGAGAGGCTAACCAAAGAAAATAAAAAGATAAACATCGGCCCCGAACTGGAGTATTTTATTTTCAATCAGGACGAAAATGGTGAACCGACAATAGAACCCAGTGATTATGGCGGATACTTTGACAAGGAGCCACTGGACCGATCATTTACTGTAAAACAGGAAATAATCAGAAAGCTTGAGGGTTTGAATTACTTACCGGAAGCTTCACACCACGAGGTCGCATACGGGCAGCATGAAATTGATGTGAGATTTTCAGATGCCATTACCATGGCCGATAGGATCATGATGATAAAAAGCGTTGTGAAGGAAACAGCCAATGAATACGGATACTATGCAACCTTCATGCCCAAACCGATAAAAGGCGTCAATGGAAATGGAATGCATGTTCACCAGAGCATCTTTTCCGGGGATGAGAACCTGTTTTACAAAGAATCAACAAAACACGGTTTGAGTGAATATGCTATGCATTACCTGGGTGGAATACTCAGCAATGTAAAATCAGCCTCACTTGTTCTAGCCTCTACTGTGAACTCCTATAAAAGATTGATTCCGGGATATGAAGCACCGGTATATATTGCATGGGCAAACAGAAATAGAAGTGCCCTTGTAAGAATTCCATCGGCCGCTCCCAAAGGCAAAAGGCTTGAACTGAGATTTCCGGATTCCGCAGGAAACCAGTATCTTCAGTTTGCAGCAATAATCGGCATGGGGCTGGATGGTATTGACAATAAAATAGACCCGCCTGACTCAGTTGAGAAAAATATCTTTGAAATGAATGAGGAAGAGAGAAAGAAATGCGGCATTGATTCAATGCCCGGTTCTCTTGGCCAGGCCATAACAGCATTCAGGGAAAGCCCGCTTATGAAGGAGATATTTGGAGATTACATTTTCAACAATTTGATACGTGTCAAGGAAAATGAATGGAATGATTTCAGACAATATGTAACAGACTGGGAAATTGAAAGATATCTTGATATCTATTGATTATCTATAAAATCCTCCGTGGATTCTATTATTTCCAGTTTGTCTATGTGCATTATTCCCTGTAGAATATAATTGTATTTTTCTATTAATTTTGCATTGCCATGGATTTTTACAGTTTGTAGCGGGGCTGCCATGGACATTTTCATCTGGCTTTTTAGATTCCTGATTTTATCTATCATGCCGATTATATAATCTATTTCTCCCTCCTCCACAAAAATGGATTCAGGTTCAAATTCAGGATAGCTTTCAAGGGCTATGCTTTTTGTTTCAGGATTTATCTGGTGGAAAAGCTCCTCTGTAATGAACGGCATTATGGGGGAATACATTTTCAGTATATTCTCCATGACATAGAAGGCAGTGTAAAGTGTTTCATTTCTCCTGTCCTGCTTGGATGTTTCACTTTTTATTATTTCAAGATAATTATCGCAATAGATATTCCAGAAAAATTTATCAAGTGTTATTCTTGCCTTCATAACCTCGTTTATGTCCATATATTCTGTTACTTCCTTTACAGTATGCTCCATTTTTGATATTATCCATCTATTCACCGGAAATTGAATATCTATTTTGGCAGGTTTTTCTCCTTCCGCAAGAAGCTGTACAAGCTTCAGTGAATTTTCCAGTTTTATAACGGTTTTTCTTCCCCGCATTAGGTCCTGTTCCCTGAGTTTTATATTTTCTCCCTGCATTGTTGTGGACGCCCAGTATCTCAGGGCATCTGCACCGTAATTGTCTATTATAACCTTAGGCTCCACGATATTTCCCTTGCTCTTGCTCATCTTCTGCCCGAACGGATCATAAACATTCCCGCTGATTATTATTTTCTTCCAGGGTATTTTTCCATAATGCAGATATGACCTGAGTATTGTTGTAAATGCCCAGGAGGTAATTATGTCATGCCCCTGAAATCTTGCATCCATGGGGTACATATCCATATTATCCGCATGTGACAGGTATAGAGTCGGGCTCAGGGAAGACGTTGCCCATGTATCCATTACATCTGTTTCAGGGGATAGATCTGAAGATCCACATGTCATGCATTTCCTGTTTTTGCTATCAATTCTGGGGTCTACCGGCAGTTCATCCCTGTCGGCAAATAAAATTGCACCGCACTGATTGCAGTACCATACTGGAAATGGCACTCCGAAATATCTCTGCCTGGATATGCACCAGTCCCATTTCAATCCAGTTACCCAGTTGTTATATCTGGTTTTCATATGATCCGGTACCCATTCAATCTTATTCCCGAATTCTATCAATTCATCCTTTATATCCAGGTCTTTTATATACCACTGCTTGCTGATACCGATCTCTATTGGAGTTCCACACCGTTCATGGGTGTTTACTGAATGTTTTATTTTCTCTATTTTTATAATGTAATGTTTCTCCTCCAGTTTCTCTATAATGGTTTTTCTGGCATCTTTGATAGTATAATTATTTATTATGCTGCCATCATTGATTTTGTTATTTTTAAGTATTATCCTGGCCTTGAGGCCATACTTCTTCCAGAGTGCAAGATCATTCTGATCCCCAAACGTGCACAGCATTTCAGCACCTGTTCCGAATTCCTTATCTATTGAGTCGTCAGACATTACCTTTACCTTATAACCATAGAGTGGAACCTCTACTTCCCTGCCAATCATGTTTTTATATCTCTCATCATCCGGATTTACGAATATGGCAATGCATGCACCAAGCATCTCTGGCCTTGTTGTGGCTATTTCAATACCGTTGAAATTAAAATAAACCAGGTCAGTGTTTATTATGGCATCTTTCATTTCTATCTGGGATATGGCAGTACGGCATGTGGGGCATGTTATATACGGTGCCTCATCCCTGTAGGCTCTGTTTTTTTCTGCCAGGTCCATGAACAGTTCCTGCGATATTTTTACTGAAAAATCGGAGGATGTATCTATATAATTTTTAAAGTCAGCACTCAGCCCTGTATCGTACCATGCCTGATATAGATCTTTTTCTGCTTCCCGGCTCACCTCCTTGCATATTTCTATATAATCCTTCAATGGTGTATTATCAATTGTTACCCTTCTCTCCTTTTCTACAAAGCGCTCTGTAGGAAGGCCATTATCATCAAATCCCCAGGGGTAAAATACATTATACCCCTTCATCCTTTTGTATCTTGCAATAAAATCCTGCTGCGGGTACGAGAATGCATGGCCCACATGCATTTTTCCCGATACCGTTGGTGGCGGGGTATCTATAGTATAATTCTTTTCCCCTCTGTTGAACTTGAAAATATCATTGGTGTACCAGTATTCTTTCCACTTCTTTTCCATGGCGCCTGTATCAATCATGCATTATCTTAATGTATCATCCAATTATATATTTTTTTATAAAGTAAGCATTTTATTAGACCGATCCAATAAAATATTTAGATTTGGAGAATATCATCTATCATTTTCAGCAGCTTATCCCTGCTTTCCTCAACATACATGATATTGGCATCTACCATATCCCTGATGAAATTAAAATCAGTATACGTTGTAACGTCTTCCGGTATATAGGATTTCAGCTGCGTTCCTGATTTTATCATATCCCCCGTAGTTCTGTATGATTCTTTCCAGTTCCCGCTGGATCTAAAATTTAATTTTGAATTGTATGTTGCATATATGGAGTTTCCCAGTATTTCCTCTGCGGCTTTGCTGTTAAATTTTATCCCGGAAAACAATTGCGGAAAACCATTGAGTACCGAGTTTAATTCTATCATAAAGGGCAGAATTTCATCCTTCAGGATCTGAAAATCTCTGTGATACCCTGTTGTTTTATTGATAATTCCTGAATACAGGAGGTTCATCATGGAGACAGATTTTGCCGCATATCCCTGGAATATCTCCATGAAATCCGGATTAACTTTATTCGGCATCAGGGAGCTTCCAGTTACATAACCGGGCGGCAGTTCTATGATTTTCATTTCATCCCCGCTGAAAATTATCATATCCTGGAATATCCTGGATATATCAATGAGAAATGAATTTATCACCGACACCACCCTGATATAATTATCCGGATACAGCATAAATGAAAATAATGGATTTTTATGTTTTTTCTCCATTCCCATATATGAGGCGACTTCCACGAAGTCAACATCAGACATGGATCCGAATCCTGATCCGTAACCAAGGGGCAATTCCTTCAATACATTAACAATTTCATTAATTCGAGCAAAGTTATACACAAATATATTTTTTATAAAATCCAGATATGTCTGGAATGTAACAGGCATTCCCTGCCGGTAATGTGTATATCCGGGCATTGTTCCATTCTGTGTAATCCTGTTAATTCCCAGTAATGTATCGTAAATAATCTTTTCATAGCCAATCAATACGTCTCTGAGAAAAAAGTTAACATCTGTATGTACCTGTTCGTTCCGTGACAGAAACATTCTCATATTTTTTGCACTGCCCGATGTTTTTTCCAGTACAATGCTTTCTATGTTGCCATGAACATCTTCCAGATCAGGGTCCAGGGATATATTCTGGCCATACAAATCCCTGAGTACTTTCAGGGTCTTTACTGTATCGCCCCTGCTGCCTATGCCCTTTTTGTATATATTCAGGTTATATGCCATAAGGGATAAGATTTCGTAGGGTATCAAATACCTGTCAACTGATATATCCTTTTCAAGCATTATCCTGTATGCTTCATTGCTTGCCTCGGGGGATGCGCTTCCAGACCAGATTTTCATTTTAATCATTTACAATAAGGTTACTGGATAACTTTAATTTTTTGTTTCCTCGCATTGTTGGTATAAACGGTGTTGTTTTTGTATATGTCTATGAATCCCCTTGCGGAATCCTGATTGAAATTACTGTTGTCGTAGCTGATTTTTTCATAGTTGTATACAGAATTGTCACTTTCTATGGATTTCATTACCATGTTCCCCTTATACAGTTTAAGCTTTATTTTTCCGTTCACATAATTATTCAAACTGCTCTCAAACTGGTTTATATGCTCCATTACCGGGTCATACCATAATCCATTGTATGCGAAATTAGACCACTGGTTGTCCATGTATTCTTTCAGGTCAAGTTCATATTTATTTAAAGTAAGGGATTCTATCATTTTATGGGCATAAAGGATAGCCATAGCACCGGGAACCTCATAGACTTCATGGCTTTTAATTCCTGTTACCCTGTCTTCCATATGGTTTACCAGCCCTATGCCATTCCTACCGGCAATTACATTCATCTTTTCTACTAGCTCTTCCAGCCCGTATTCAGCACCGTTGATCATTTTAGGAATTCCCTTTTCGAATTCAATGTCTATGGTCTCTCCATTTCCGGTCTCCTCCAGGGGTGTGACCCACTCATAAACATCATTTTCAAGTGGATTTGCTATATTTTCTATGGTGGATCCTTCTGCTGACCTTCCCCATATATTTTCATCCACAGAATATTTGCCATCTTTCGGTACTTTTATTCCGTACTTCTTTGCATAATTTATTTCATCCGGCCTGTTCATATTCCAGTCCCTGACAGGTGCAATAACATTGATATTCTCATCTATTGCCTTTGCAGTGACCTCGAACCTTACCTGGTCATTGCCCTTGCCAGTTGATCCGTGTGCAATTGTGCCGCATCCATACTCTCCGGCATAATAAACGGCCTTTTCAGCCATTAGCGGCCTTGCAATGGCCGTAGAAAGCGGGTATCCCTCATACATGCCATCTGCAAGAATTTCCTTTTTGATATACTTTTCAGCAAACTCGTTTTTAACATCCATGACTATGGCATCAGAAACGCCCAGTGACAGGGCTTTTTCCCTGATTTCATCAAGGTTACTGTTCCCTATGTTCAATGTCAGTGTAACAACCTCTTTTTTCATTTCCTGCTGAATCCATTTAACCATGACCGAGGTATCTAGCCCTCCTGAGTACAGTAATAATACTTTATCCATGAAAGAATTATATTATTAATATATATGATATTTTTCGTGAATATTTATTATATTACTGAAATTAATCACATAAAATATGTATTAATATAAAATTTTATATTATAAGTCAATATATCATATTATGGAGAGGATAGGCAGGGGAAATGTGGAAAATATGGTCCGGGATTATATCAAAAAAAATCCGGAACTGATCATTTCAATGAGAATGGGGATTCTCAATGTCAGTAAGTTATCAAGAAGAATATCCATGGAAGAAAAAGGGTATAATATAATTTCCATAAGATCTGCCCTGAATAAAATTTTTATGGAAAATTCAACAGCAGATACCGCCCATATTGATAAACTACTTGCAGAAAGCAAAATTACACTGCAGGATAAAATCATGGTGATTACTGTTGACAGAAAAATAGATAGCCTGAACTTTCTTTCTGCAACTTATCTGACCGATTCTATTGTTTACATAGTCGATGAGACAAAGAACAGGAAACTCGACCTTCCAAAAAATGCTGTTGTAGAGAAAAACGTGAGCTCTCTACACATATTTTCTTCAACGGAAATAGTAAAAACACCCGGATTTGTAATGAAAATCAATGAAAGATTATTCTCCTATGAAATTAATGTGCTGCAACTGATTTCCTGCTCCAATGAAACAATAATAATTATAAACAGAAAGGATGCAATCAGGGCATATGAAGCCCTCATGAACCAATAAAAAAAAGTATTTTATTTATTCGTTGTTAACTTTTATTACACTCCACGGGCAGGCTGTAACGCATGCCATGCAGAATATGCATTCGCTTTCCCTGACAGGGTTTGATTTATCTGTTCTGTACTTCTCCCATTCAGGTGTTCCTTTTTCTACTTTTTTATCATTGCCTGTTCCTGAATTCCCGGGATTAAGTTTCCACTCGAAAAGATCAACAGGGCAGACATCCATACATGCTCCATCGGCAATGCACCCGTCCCAATCGATGGCGACAGTTGTTCCGTGGATTCCCAATTTAGTAGGGTATGGTTTTCCATTATCATCCATTCTCTGAACTCCACCTGCCCTTACCTTGAGCCCATCTTCTTCACCGGTTACCGGGTAGTTCTTCTCGTCGCTGAGGAAATTCTCATCTATATGTTTCGGATCAAAATCCACGTCTTCTCTCTGTACCATAAATCTCACCTTTAAAGAGTAATGCTATATCTCTTTAAAAGATTTTTCATTTTCTATTAAGTCATGGCTATTTTATAACTCTCTAGATTTAATATAAAAATATATTAACTTTCAATTGATAATGTATTTGTTACATATGGAAAGGAAGATTATTGACCGGAAATCACAGGGTGAATTCGTTTCCAATTTTTTGAGGCAAATAAAGTTCAGAAGATCCGAGTTCAAGACAATCAATCCACTTGGTGGATTCACATCTTTAATTGATCTCGGAAACTTTGCAGTTTCTTTTAATAATGATGGGGTTGGTACCAAGACAATTATAGCATCAGAAGCTAATAAATACAATACTATCGGCATTGACTGTGTTGCAATGAACGTTAACGACGCCATCACAGTAGGTGCTGAGCCAATTGCCATGCTAGATTACTTATCATTGAAGGATATGGATAATGAAGTTGCCAGGCAACTGGGCATTGGCTTTAATGTAGGGGCCCAGATTGCAAATGTCAATATAGTGGGAGGGGAAACTGCTATAGTCCCGGATCTTGTGAAAAATATAGACATATCTGCAACATCCCTGGGTATTATACAGAAAGATCAGATAATTACAGGAGAAAAGATTTCCGATGGAGATCTGATTTATGCCCTGAAAAGTAGCGGTCTGCATTCCAATGGATTTACAACAGTAAGGCAGATAATAAAGGACAACAACATCGAATATGGAGAACTATTCCCGGGAGAAAATAAAACCGTTGCCGATGTCCTTCTGGAGCCAACAAGGATTTATGTAAGGGAAATTCTGGATGCAATGAGTATTGTCCCATTGAAAGGATTAGCAAACATCACCGGTGGTGGGATAAAAAATATTGCAAGGATGAAGGATATGAAATATGTTATAGACAATCCTTTCGAACCGGACAATGTTTTTGCCCGCCTTATGGATATGGGCAATCTTTCCTTTAGCGAAATGTTTGAAATTTTCAACATGAGCATGGGATTTATCGCGGTTATAGATCCTGAAAATAAAACGGACTTCCTCAATATAATTAAAAACAGGGTACCGGTAAAGGAAGTAGGCCATGTTGAAAATGGCAGTGGAATTATCATTCCTGAATACTCGGTAGAAATGCACGGGTATTATTAATTTTTTTAGTTATCTATTATACAATTACCTTAAATTTTTAATTATCTTATACTATATTATGAAAATAGCATGCGTAGTAGATGAAGATAATATGTTGAGCCCTCTGGAATACGGTAATTCAATATTTCTGATTGATGACGAGACAAATAAAATAGAAGAATACGAAAACCCGGGATTCGGCAGGACACATGGCGGAAGAGAAGTTGCAATGGCAGGTATTCTTTCTCTCAAACCGGATATGTTTATTGTGACTGAGAACTCTCTCTGCCCCGGTTCTTATAATATGTCTCTGGGAAAGGTAAAGTACGTTGTAACGGAAGAAAAACCCATTTCGGATGTAATAAAAAATATAAAAGAACTTGAAAGCAAGGCAGTCGAAGAACTGGAGCCCATGATTTACAGGGAACACTGATTTTTTTATTTTTTATCAAATTTTTCTATGGCATCAATAAGGCTGTTCATCTCCATGAGCGCCTGTGAACCATACATGAGAACGGTTACATAACCGGTTTCCATCAATTCCTTTTTTGTTGCACCAGCATCCAGAGCGCTTTTAACATGGTAAGAAATGCACCATTCGCATCTTGCTGCTATGCTCAATGCCAGTGCAATCAACTCTTTCTGCTTTAAAGAAAGGGAACCGGGCACCATTGTGTTCTGCATCAAGCCCATAAAAGAATTCATAAAATTCTTATTATCTCCGGCAACTTCCTGCATTATTCTGTTAATCTCTCCCATTTTCTTTTCAGGTTCCATTCAATTCACCTGCTCGAATTTTAAATACCATGTTTTGCTCCCTGATTTTTCCCTGCTTATAGCCTCTTCCAGCGTTGCCGGGGCCGATACAATTCCATCCTCTCCCGGTCTCCAGTTGACAGGTGCCGCAAGTTTTCTGTTCCAGTTCATTTGTAATGCTTTAACTGTACGTATGATTTCATCTACATTTCTTCCAGTTTCCGCTGGATAATAGACCATCAGCCTCACGATCTGGTTAGGGTCTATAATGAAGACACCGCGCACCGTTGAACCGGTTTTTTCATCCATCATATTGTATTCCCTTGCAACGTCCTTGTTTATATCCGCTATTACCGGAAATGGAATTTCAATGCCGAATTTCTCCTTTATATCCTTCATCCACTCTATGTGGCTGTAAATGCTATCAACGCTTAGTCCGATAAGCTCGACATTTAGTTTTTTGAATTCGCCGTATCTCCTTGCAAATTCCATGAACTCTGTTGTGCACACCGGTGTAAAATCTGCCGGGTGTGAAAAAAGTATGACCCACTTTCCTTTATAATCTTCAAGAGACACCGGGCCTTTTGTTGTGTTAACAAAGAACTCCGGGGCCTTCTCTCCTAAATATACTGACACATTATTACCTCTTACCTATTATATAAAAATTCTATAATATCATTGTTTTAGATGCAAATTTTGCACCTATTCATTTATTTTTATGCAGTAAAATCTCTGTCTTGTGTCGGAAAGGCATATATTGACCTCAATCAGGCCCATGGCACTTAGTTTTTTCACGGAGTATAGAACAGATCTCTTTGATAACCCTGTATTCTCAATAAGCTGGCACAGCCTGGCAACCTTGAAATGCCTTAATGCGATTAAGACCAGCCTTGTAGATGGAGTAAGTACTTTGAATTCCTGTTCCATAACGTTATAGCAATAACGGCATTATTATTTTTTTGTTAGGTGCAATATTACTTACAGTTTAATTTATGAAATAATATATAATAATATGCTTGAAGAGGATTACAGAACAGTTAGCTGTGGTGGAGACCCATTTAATTTTCTTTTATCCGCAATGAAATCTATTGGAATAACTATGGAAGGTGAAACTGTTAAACTTATGATAATGGATGAAAAGTTCAAATATTCTGATGAAATTTTTATAAAAATGGCAAGATATTCGCAAATGGAAATAGAAAATATTACAAGGGAAAAAGGTGAGATACATTTATTGTTGAGCAAAAAATATTGATAATTATAATGTTCAAAATTTAAATTTGATTTATGATAATATTCGATCAGGAATTATTTGAAAATTTAGTCATATGTATAAAATTTGTAAATATAGTCCAGTAACTGTATTTTCAGGAAAATTTAAATATAATTATTAAAATATTTAGGGAATATATTATCTAATAATATATTAAATAGCTAATTTTTTAATTCTATAATGTTTTTAATGGTTTCAGGATAATTTTCATATTTTTATAAATTTACGTCTAAAAAACTGGCTATTTTATTCGCATAATGCCATATTTTTCTGGTGCCAGGCAATTATCAAAACGTTTATATCACAGATTGTAATGTCAAGTATACCAATAAATGAATGCACTTATTAATTTATCATTAATAAGGAAGGGCGAGGTTAGAAATAACCGATGATACCGGATAATATA
>JAKAAK010000042.1 GCA_021797025.1 Thermoplasmata archaeon | reverse complement strand
AAAAGGTATTTAAAATTTATATTTATAAGATTAATATACGATAAAATAATAATCAAACACCGCGATGATGATATTTATACAAAAATGAAAAAATGATTAATGACGGGCAAGCTGAGCGGTTAAAATTTCACTCCTTTTTATAAAATGAACTCACTTCTATCCTGTTTCCCTCATGATCATACAGATATAATTTATCGCCCTCATCGCCTGTTTTCATGTGATGGCCATCACAGTATGGCTTGTTTTCTGAAAGCCCGCATGCGCAAAGATGCAACTCTTTATCTCCGACCTTTATCATGTAAGGTTTATTTCTTTCATGCATTACTATTCTAGACATGATTATAATATATAGTATTACTATAAATTCTTACTGTTTTCTTATAAGCTAAATATAGTGGTTTCCTAGCTTTAAAGTTAAATTTAAGTATTCAGCTTCGATATTTAAATATGGACTATCTTGATGAAAAGTCTACAGACATTAATTATTCTAACACATTTGGCGATACCTATGTACTGATGAAGAACGCCGGGGAGGCTATTTCACATTTCATTAAAGCAACTTTTCCCCGGGAGAAATCTATAATTGTCGTTTGTGGGACAGGCAACAATGCCGGAGACGGGATCTGCTGTGCAGAGCTGCTGCGGGAAAGTTATAACATTTCTGTTATGCTCATAAAGGGCGTGGCAGGAATAAAAACCCCTGAAGCACGAAGGGCTATCAATGACTATGAAGGTAAATATTATGAAATTTCTGACCTTGAGGATCTTCTATCCAGCAGTGATATTGTAATCGACGCCATATTCGGAATAGGGATAAAAGGAGACCCCAGGGAACCTTACAATACAATTATCAGTAAAATAAACAGATCTGGAAAAATTATTGTATCCATCGACGTACCGTCTGGATTCCCTTCAAGTGTGTCCATAAAACCGGACTTTACCGTTACATTCACAGATAAAAAAGCCGGGATGGACCATTCAAATAGTGGAGAAATTATCATTGCAGATATAGGAATACCTGAATCTGTAAAAACATCTGCTGGCCCGGGGGACCTTGCATATATACCTGTATACGATCCTGCGGCACACAAGGGCATGAACGGCACTGCCGGAATTTTTGCCGGGAATACATTTCCCGGCGCTGCAGTTATGGCTTCCACGGCAGCATATAACACCGGGCCAGATCTTGTGAAGGTATTCTCCTCGAAATCAAACAGGGATTTAATAATTTCCGGCAACCCCGGGCTGATGTTTTATGATGTGGATGAAATAGGGAAAGCAGACCTTGATGGGATCGTATCAATGCTAATAGGTCCGGGAATGGGCAGAACCGGTATCTCAAAGAAGATTATGGATTATATTGTGGATAATTACACAGGCCAGTTGATTGTAGACGCGGATGCTTTGAGACTTCTTACGCCCGATAGGATTGCCGGCAGGAGTGCAATAATCACCCCGCATAGTGCTGAATTCAGGGCATTTACAGGTCTGGAGCCAACGGCAGAAAATGCAGTTAAAATAGCCGGTGAATACGGTATTATAGTGTTGTTGAAAGGTGTAACAGATATAATAACGGACGGAGAAAACACCAAACATTCCAGTGGCGGGAATAGCCGGATGGCCATGGGGGGAACTGGCGACGTGCTTGCCGGAATTGCAACAGGTTTATCATCTCGGGGCATGCAACCATTCAGGGCAGCTGTCGCAGCTTCCTATATAAATAAAAAATGCGGGGATATGGCCCTTAAAGAATACGGATACTATTACAGTATTCTGGATCTAATAGGCAATATAAAATACGTTTTGAATAATAAAATTTAAAACCATCCTGCTATTATAATAGAATGATCGGAGCTATTAGGGGGCCTGTGAATATTCCTGACCTATCAATATATACACTGTTAAGTAAAAATACAGAGGTGAGTGCAAGCAGGCCTGCGATGATTTTCTATGATAAATACATTACATATTCCCGGATTCTCTCATATGTGGATTCCATGGCATACCAGCTGGAACATGTACTGGGCATAAGGAAGGGAGATACAGTGGGCATTCTGCTTGATTTTACACCTGAATATATTATTTCAATTATCTCCTCTATCAAAATAGGGGCGCGAGTTCTGATACTCGATGAAAACGTTGATGAAAACACCCTAAATAGATATGTAGAAGACCATAAAATAAAGGTTCTGGTAATATGTAAAAGGATGGGAAACCTGGCAACAGCAAAGGATGTAAAATACATCATATCGGACCCTAATGATTTCCTTACACTGGGAAAGGCGGTAATAAACAGCATAAAATACCATTCAAGGGTGAAATATGGAGAGAATATTCTGAAATTCTATGAATTCATATATAGTGGCAAAAAATCTGATAAGGCGGAGGACCCGGAAAAATCCTGCATTATGTTTTACAGTGATGGCAAACTGCTAAAATTCAATATGAAAAATCTAATATCACTCACATTCATTCTCAATTACTGGATGCCAAAAATTGATGGCAGGCCCGTATTTTATTCCACTATCAAGCACTCCACGCCACTGGGATTAATATATTCCATCACTCTTCCAGTATCTTTTTCAGGCGCAACCGTGGTAAATGGCATCAACGGAATACTGAAAAATAGCCCTGATTTTATTGTGGGGGATGGTAAACTTTATTCTTCCATAATTGACAGGCACACATATCTAAGCGGGGTAAAATACTGCATAATGCCATTCATAGACAGCGGAATAGAGGCAGATTTCAATGAATACTCAAAGGTTCCATTGATAACAGGTAGGTCAGATAATATAACGCTGACAACACATATGAACCCCTTCGATGATATACGGAAAGGGTCATTTGGCATGCCATTGAATTATGTAGAATATAATATAAATGAAGAGGGAGAAATGCTGATCAAAACACCATACATGCCGGAAATTTTTGTAGGCAATAGTGAAGTTTCCAGAGAATGGATCAATACGCACATAAAAATAAAGGTGGTTGATGGCTATTTCTACTGCGTTTGAACAATATATCTCGAATTATATCTGTATAGAAACTTTCCAAATAATAATGATAAAAAGAAGTTAACAACAACATATACTACAAAATAGAATATCAGATCATATATGCCGGTTATTCCCAGGCTGTATGCAGTCGCTATTACAAAAAATACCAGCCAGTATGATATTACCATGAATTTTATTTTACCGTTCAGTGTAGTTCGGGGTATAATCTCAAAATACTTTGCCAGTAGCAGGGAGAATATAACTCCGAAAAGCAAACCAAGTATGAATATACTACGTACCTGATATACGATAAGCGATGTGAACAGTAAGGAAAGTTTTGAGGATGATGAAGAAACACTGTAGGCTAATGCAAACTCGCCTATAAGAATATAAATTATTATTACATTGATTATTGAGGCAATTATGAAATATAGAAGTCCGGCTTTTAGACCGGCAAATACTCCGTCTTTTATGGATGACATAATCACCAATGCCTATATTGGATTAATATCTTTAGATTGAAAATACTGATAATCAATCCTTGAAATTTTTGAGCTGATTGATTGTATTTTTTATATCATCTATCTTCTTTTCACGTTCATTTATTATTTCTTCAAGAATTTCATTGAAATCCCTGGATAATTTATAACCGTGAATCGGCCTGCCCTTGCCTTCTTTCTTCATATTCCTTTTTACTATCCAGTTTTTCCTCCGTAACCATTGCATTGCAATAGATACCTCGGGCTGCCTCAAGCCGGTTTCCCGTTCAATTTCTACTGAGGTTATTTCACCTTTATCTTTTATATATACCAGGGTGTATGCCACACTCCTCGGTATGTCGGACATCATTAAATATCTGGCTAATTTGTTAATTTCTTCGGAAAGTGCCATTTCAATCGTATAATAATATTATAATCTTATATATATTTAACTATACAAAAAAAAATTAAAATAATAAAGATAAAAGTTTTACATCATATTGAAGCTTTTCATGATTTGGAAAGAGCTTCAAGCTTGCTTATTATAGTGTAAATAGCCGCTCTTCCGTGAGAGGGCACATTGGGATCATTGGATATATCATCCAGTTCCGATATGACAGTGGCGCACCGCAGGTCAAGGCTTTCCTTATTATCTCTCATTTTCTCTTTTGCGTCCGTAGACATCTTTCTCACATTTCTCGGTATGGACGAATCATCTTCCAGATCATCCATCAGTGCCAGAACTTCATTAAACAAATCCTCATCCATCTTCTCACCTCATATAAATATCCTTAATGATGGATAGTACCATCATCGTTTTAGATTTCCTTATACCCTGTATTGCATTTAAGTTATTAACTATAAACTTTTCAAGGGCTATGTAGTCCGGAAATCTAACCTTGATTAAAAGATCGTAATCGCCTGTTACAACAAAAACCTCTTCAACATTCTTATTTTCGCCTATTATCCTTCCTATATTATCAACATTGTTTACATCAGCTTCTACACCGATCAGCGCTGTAATAATCTTATTATCATAATATTCTCTGAAATTTGTTATTTCTGCCTCCATTAATACACCCCTATGCATTCATTATTATTTCCATCCACATAATATTTTCTAAAATGCATTTAATCCTGATTTTTTGGTAATTATGGCCTGGTTCTAGACCAGAAACAATGCATTACCGAATCTTATGGTGAAAAACATATACAAGTTAACAATACAACGATATGAAGAATATCAGTATGGGCAGATTGGTGCTTATAACCGGCCCCATGTTTTCTGGAAAGACATCAAGGTTAATTGAGCTTCTTGAACGGGAAATCCTGGCGGGAAGAAACACACTGCTTTTCAAGCCGGAGATAGACAAAAGATACGATACCACATTTGTGACAACTCACAAGGGAATGAGGTTGCCCGCCATAGTGCTCAATACCGATAACGACGGAGTCAAGAAAATGTATGAACTCTCAAAAAACGTTGACGTAATCGGAATAGATGAGGCACAGTTCTGGGATCACGATTCAATACTCCCTGAAGTTGCCGACAGGATAGCCAGCGAGGATAAAATTGTTTACGTTGCTGCCCTGAATAAAAACCATACAGGAACTCCTTTCAAAACTTCAATGGAAATAATTGCACGTGCAGATCAGGTATACTCATTGACTGCTGTATGTGCAAAATGTGGTGAGGATGCCACATTTACACAGAGGGTCATGAATGGAAAAGAGGTATTCGGCGAGCAGATTAAAGTGGGTGGCATAGAAAGTTATGAACCGAGATGCAGAAAATGCTTTGTGTACCCGGAAAAGATCGAAATTGAAAAAAGTAAGGAATAAATTATTTCACAATCTCTACACTGAAATCCATACTGTCTGTGGGCACTATTATGGACTTTTTCCCACCCTTGGAGATGAAACTGATAATAGATTTTATCATATTATCCATCCCGGTGTTTTTAAAATAGCCCGAGAGGTACATTTCACGCAATTCTTCATAACCCATTTTCCCGGGTCCGTTTTCCTTAGGATTTCCTGTATTCAATGCCTTCAATTGCATTTCTGTTATTATCATAAGGGTATCTGCTTCCAGAAGTGTTGCTAGCAGTGATGAATACATATTTGCCTCCACAATTCCATCTATAGAACTGTAATACTGCAAATTCTTTACAACCGGTGCACCTGGTGCAAATACCAGTGGAAGGTAGCCATCTGCCATCAGGTTCATTATGGCCGACTTTTCAGGAATATCAACAGGCTCAAGATAACTATCTTTCAAAGATGGCATTGCATTTCCATCATCATTTCCTTCTACCTTTACACTTACTTCAACCCTGGTAAAGATGCTGATAATATCCCTGGAATAGCCGTTTATGTACTTTACCATATCATAATTATTCACGGTGTCCAGTATAACCGGCAGGTCTGTATATTTAGTTTCCACATTCATTAATACCAGTGCCACCTCATTTTCGGATATTATTTTTCCTGTACCGGTGAAAATATTTTTTAGTCTTTCGGTAACATTATAATTGCCGCTTCTGCCCGGTTTAACACCGTCTATTGTTATTACAAATCTTCCCATGGCGAACCAACGATAAATGTGCATATATGATAAGATTATTAAATTATCTGCAATGAACCGGTATGGGAAAAAAGGTTAGTGAATCTGAAGTACATTCTGAAATTATTGTTCTTCCTGGGGATACAAATATGTTCTGGGACCTTTATGGTGGTAGGCTTGTTGAATGGATGGATAACATAGGCAGTATAACCGCATTCAAGCACAGCAGAATGAAGGTGGTAACAGGGAGCATAGACAATCTGTTCTTTCTTTCTCCAATCAAGCTGGGATATATAGTGCATCTCCATTCATTTGTCACATTTACAACAAAATCAACCATGGAAATAGAAATAGACGTATCTTCCGAAAATGTAAACACAGGAACTACAAGTACAACCACAAGGGCTTTCTTTACCTATGTGGCGCTGGATGACAATGGTCACGCTGCAGAAATACCGCAGTTAATTCCAGAGACCGATGCCGAAAAAGCAAAATTCAATGAAGGGAAAATCAGGTCGGAACAGAGATTACAGCTACTTAAGGATATAAAAAAGAACCTGAAATAAGCTGATAATAATGAATGGCAGCATTTATGAAAGAGAATTGATGAATATACTCAATGGGACAAAGAATACCGTAGAAAGGATTTCCAGAAATCTTGATCCTGTATCAAGGGATACCGTATACACCATAATGGACAGGCCGTTTTATGTGGCAAGGGCAGCAGGTTCCTTCGGAGCTGATCTGGTTGCCCTGCGGGATGATTATTCCCTGGTTATAGAGGTAAAATCATCCTCAAGAAACCAGCTGGCATTCAGCGAATCCTCTGGAACGAAACAGGATCAGGCAATCAAGCTGCATAACAGATGCATTTCGTCCGGGCTTTTCATAACCTACGCATACAGGCTGAAAAACTATAAGGGGGATTTCTGGCGATTCTTTTCAATTGAAAGTGATTATATCTACAAAGGAAAAATGAGGGGCTTATACGAACTTCTTCCGAAACAGAAGGTAACAAAAACAGGGAATTTTATTTTGAAATGGGAGGATGGCCTCCCTCTGACAACGCTTATCTCATACCTGAATTCATAGGCTGGCTTTTATTGAACTATCCAGAATATCAATGGCCTCATCTATCTGCTTTTCACTGATTATCAGAGGTGGTATGAATCTTATGGCACTTTCTCCGGCACCCAGGAGTATCAATCCTCTTTTATATGCATTTTCAATTGTTTTATCTCTCAGGATTGTGAAGTGTGCCTTCGTTCTCCGGTTCTTGACAAAATCTATGGCCTGCATGAGCCCGAGTCCCCTCACATCACCGATGGAATCGTATTTTTCACCCAGTTCTTTTAGCCTCGTGTTCAGATAGTTCCCCACGTTTTTTGAATTGGAAAGCATATCCTTATTTTTTATCTCTTCAATGGTTGCCCTGCTGGCAACTGCAGCCAGGAGATTGCCACCGAATGTATTGGAATGCAGGCCTGATTTTTCAAAATCATACTTGCTTTTCACAACAGATGCTCCCATGGGTATTCCTGATGCTATGGATTTTGCAACTGACATTATATCAGGATCAACATTGAAATGCTCCGATGCAAAGAAAGTTCCAGTTCTTCCGAATCCGGTCTGCACCTCATCCATTATGTAAAGTATTTCATTATCATGTGCCAGTTCCATGAGTCTTTTATGGAAATCCATGGGAGGCACTACGTATCCACCCTCCCCCTGGATAGGCTCAACCAGTATTCCTGCAACACTGTTGGATGGCAGGAATTTTCCGAAAACATAGTCTTCAAGATAATCCAGTACTGCGTTCGTAAGGTCCTCAGGATTCTCATATCCATCTATATTGAATGGATTCCTG
Source organism: Thermoplasmata archaeon (assembly GCA_021797025.1). The sequence continues at coordinate 8,415 of JAKAAK010000042.1, read as the reverse complement.
TATGGGTCAGGGAAGGGTATATGGGTGACTCCATTCATTTCAGGGAAAAATCCTTCGTGATGTACTGGCTGGGATGCTGTAAACGCCAGTGCCCCCATGGTCCTTCCATGGAATCCTCCTATGAAGCCTATAAACTCAGGCCGTTTTGTATAACTCCTTGCGAGCTTCAGGGACGCTTCATTGCTTTCAGCACCGCTGTTTGTATAGAATACCTTCTTATCATGGCTTCCAGGTGCCACCCCGATGAGTGCCTTGGCAGCCTCTACCTGTTCATCATAGAAGAAGTCCGTGCCGGCAAAATGCCATAGTTTATGCAACTGTTCCTCCACTTTCGAAATTACATATTCATCCCCGTATCCGATATTGGTTGTGCTGATTCCGCTGGAAAAATCAAGAAATACATTCTTATCCACATCCTCTATATAACAGCCGTAGCCTCTCGATGCAACAATTGGCAGGGACTTGGTGGACGTTGCAAGGTATTTTTCATCCTCGGCAATCACCTGTTTAGCCCTTGGCCCTGGTAGATCCGTTATTATTTTTACACCTTTTAATACTGTGCTACTATCCATGTAAATATAATGGTAATATAATTAAATACTTTATTATTAAGATATTTACAAAATATTATTAAATTACACACATAAATTTTATATTGCTGTATTTCCATAATAAATAAGAGGTGCCTATTTTCCTATATTGCCAATAACTTTTTAGGAATGTGTGTAATTAATATACTTTAAAGTAATATACTTTTGAGTATATATGATTTTTATTGACAGGAAAAATGAGCTGAATCTGCTTTCAGCAGCCTGCAAAGGATCACGAGCAGAATTGATTTTACTCACAGGCAGAAGGAGGATAGGAAAAACGGAATTAATAAAGAAATTAATAAGCGAATACGGTGGAGTATTGTTAACCTGCAGGGAGGAATCAGAAAAATTAATGCTTGAAAGGTTTTCTGTCTCACTTGGAAATTATCTGAATGATAGTTTTATAATTAAAAATTCAATAAATAGCTGGGATTCATTTTTTGAATATATTTATAAAAATACATCAAATAAAAAATTAATAATTGCGATAGATGAATTTCCATATGCCCTTAATAATAAATCTTTGCAATCTACTTTAGAGGATTACTGGGATAATAAACTAAAAAATACAAAAATATGCCTTATACTATCAGGGTCCAACATGTCAATGATGGAAAATCTATCTGATTACAAATCACCTTTATATGGAAGACGAACAGGGCAAATAACATTAAAAGAATTTCCATTTGTTGAAATATTAAATTATTTTAATGACCCTGAACTTGCTGTAAAATATTATAGTGTTTACGGTGGAACTCCCGCATACATAATGGAAATAAATAAAACTGAAAGTTTTACTGAAAATATCAAGAATACATTTCTGAAAGCCAACTCATTTATCAATCAGGATGTACTATTTTTATTAAGGGAAGAATTAAATGAACCAAGATATTATTTTTCAATACTGGAAGCGATTTCCTCTGGAAAGACTACTTTAGGTGAAATAATCAGTTATACCGGGCTACAGAGGAATCTAATAAGCAAATATCTGAGTATATTGATAGACCTGGATTATATCAGGAGAGAGATCCCCGTGACATCGAGTAAAAGCAGGAAAGGCATGTATTTATTGAAGGATAACATGTTCAATTTCTATTTCAGGTATATATATCCAAATTATAATATGATCGAAATGGGAAATGAAGAAATGTTAATTGATATGATCAGTAAAGATATAAACAGTTACATTGGTCATATATTTGAATACATTTCAATGCAATTCTTACTTGAGTTAAATAAAAAAAGTTTAAATTTTGATAGAATAGGAAAATGGTGGTATAAGGAAACGGAAATTGATATTATAACAATTAACAGTAAAACTAATCTAATAACATTTTATGAATGCAAATGGAAGGAATTGGATGAACATGATGTATATGACATATTAATAAAATTAAAGGAAAAAGCCGGAAGCTTTGAATGGCATGAAAATAGAACAGAACGGTTTGGAATAATCGCAAAGAAAATAAAAGATAAAGAAAAAATAAACGGGAACTATTTATTTTACGACCTATCAGATTTTAAAAATATCAAATAATCCGGATCGCACCTCAATAGGTATGCCGAACTTTCTGAAAGGACTTTTATATAATTATATTATAACATTCTATGGTTTCAGATGCCAACTCAAAATACCAGGTAAAATTTTTACGTGATGAATTAACCGATATGGTATTCTACACATACCTCTACAGAAAAACAGTGGACCCGGAATTGAAGGAAAATTTCAGGAAACTGGCAACAATAGAGAATGAGCACGCCAATTTCTGGGGTCAGGCATTGAAATCAACGAATGTGAATATCAATAAGATATCATACAGGAAGTTAAAGTATGTTTTCATGAAAATGGTAAGAAACATAATCGGTGGGAGCCTTATTATCAATCTTCTAGAGCACGGGGAATACCAGTCAGTTAAAAAATACAAGGAATACCTGGATAATTATACACAGGATGATGATTACCGGAATAAGGTTCACGAGCTTATAGTTTCAGAAATGCAACACGAGGAAATATTCGCAAATAAAATTTCAAAAAGTGTAAAGAATATACAGAAGAGCAGGGATTTTCTTTACGGCATGAGTGATGGGCTGGTAGAGGTTCTTGCCACATTGGTAGGACTTTCTGCCATAATCACCAGCCATATAGATATTGCACTGAGCGGGGTGGTTGTGGGACTCAGCGGAACCTTCAGCATGACCCTGGGGGCATATCTGGCACAGAAATCAGAATCCGAATATAAAATTGCCATGCTTAACAGAAAGCATATATTCTCAAAAAGCAAGGGGGTCCAGCAGATGATAGACCGTTACTCATCAGAGGCTACAACTTCCGCATTGAATACTGCACTTTCATATATTGTAGGTGCGGTCATACCCATATTGCCATTTATATTCTTCTCAAAATTCCTAGCAGTCATTCTGGCTGTCGCCTTTGTTTTCGTTGCACAGGGCATTTCAAACTCAATTGTGGCACTTTCCCTGAATACTCCTATCCTGAAATCCGGGCTCAGGGCTGCATTGCTGGCACTGGGTGCAGCGGCCGTGACATTCTCTGCCGGTGAAATATTCCACATAATATTCCACATATCCCTGCTATAAGGGCATAACAGGGTCCGATGGGATTAAAAACTTATAAACAACAAAAATATTTATAACATCGCTCACTATTTATACTGTTGAATGCCATAGAAATAAATAATATTTATAAACGTTATGGAGCCACAGTAGCACTCAATGGTATAAATTTGTCAATTCCAGGAGGCCAGATTTATGGGGTTCTGGGCCCTAATGGCTCAGGAAAGACCACACTCCTCAAAATAATAGCAGGCATACTTCCTGCATCATCCGGGGATATATCGGTAAACGGCATATCTGTTACTGGAAATCCTGACGCTGTGAAATCAATAACAGGGTATATCCCGGAAACTCCTGCACTTTATGAATCACTGACACCTATAGAATATTTCAATTTTCTCGCATCCGTATTTAAAATCGATGAGAATATTCTGAAGGATAGAATAAATGCATTTGCAAACGCGCTGGAAATAGGCAAATACCTTGATGAGTTCATTGGATCGCTCTCTTTCGGAACAAAGCAGAAGGTTGCTATTATCGGTTCTCTTATACACGATCCGCAGGTAATAGTAATGGATGAGGGTATGAACGGGCTGGATCCTAAATCTTCGAAAATTATAAAAGAACTGTTGAAGGATATAACCAGAAGTGGAAAAACCGTAATATTTTCCACACATATTATGGAAATAGCGGAAACTGTATGCGATACAATTTCCATACTTTACAATGGAAATATTGCCGGCACAGGGAATCTGGATCAGCTCAAGGGAGAGGCAGGTTCCAGCAATAATGACCTTGAAGGGATTTTCCTGAAATTAACTGGCGACGAAGATCTCGATAACCTTCTCGATTCATTGAGGGATTCCATAAAATGAACAATAAAACTTTATTTCTGAGCAAACTGATAATGGTAGAGCAGCGTTACCTCGCATTAAAGGATACCCCCAAATTCCAGCAAAGCGTAAATTCGTCCAACAAACAGTCATATTTTATGAGAAACATCCTCATGTCTTATCTATCCAACGCGGTGCTTTTCACCATGATATTCCTTTTACTGGACTCCGTTTATTTTGAGGAAAAGGATATTGCGGCCCTCGCATCGTTCGGCCTTATAATATTCCTCTACCTTTTCATAATAGGCATATACAATTCAATAGTTTTTCTGAATTCGGTGTATAATAATAACATAATGGCTCCTCTGAAATCGATACCTATAAAGGTTAATGTAAATGTGCCATTTGCCTCATGGTTCATTTACAGTTCCTCTTCATATATTTTTGTGGTACTTCCATCTGCCGTGTTTTTCTATATTTTAACAGGAGATTATGAAACAATCTTTCTCGCCCTATTATATGCTTTTCTGGTCATGATGCTTAGTTTTATCATATCATCAATCCTTTTTATATACTCCGGAAGGAAAGCCAAAAAGCACACATCAATCAGGAACGTTATACGTATTCTTGCATTATTCATTTTTCTTGGCCTATTTTATTTGCTTCTGGAGAATCCTGCTTATTTTGGATATGTCAGCTCTGCAATATCATCATTACCGTATTATGTACGCATTTTTGCCTTTCCCATAAACACAGAATATATTGTATTCTATAATTACCAGCTGCCATTGCTTTACAGGATCCTTGAACTCTCACTGTCATTTTTATTCCTCGGTATCGTCCTTCTGATTTATTCAAAAATAAGGTACAAAATTTATGAGGTCCTGATGACATCGGAAGAAAATGCTTCCAGTGAAAAAATATTTTCCAGCATAAAAACACACGGCATGGCAAGGGCTTTTCTGAATAAGGATATAAAGAGTACTTTCAGGAAAACACAGAATCTTTCCTATATATTTCTACCGGTTCTTTTTGTAATACCATTCTTCTTTGCTGTTGATACTACATCAGCTCTTGATTCGGGATTCTTCTCCCTGCTCTATCTGGTGGAATTCGTATCATCGTTTTACGCAATTTTCCTGCTGGTTGTAGAAGGCAAGGGCATAGATGTGCTGAATTCACTTCCGGTAACAAAAAAGGAAATAACCTTTTATAAAAGCATTTTCGGGTTGATCATATTCTCCATAATAGCTGCCGCATTCGTTATAGTTACAGCAGCAATTTCCAGAAGGATATCCATATACGACCTTTTCGAGTTTGTAGATGTGGTTATCCTGTTTTACGTTATAATAAACGTCAATATCAGCAGGCTTCTGAGTAAACTTCCACCGGGAACATCTAACCTCAACTATTATTCATTCGGAACATATCCGATGCTTTTTATTTTTATATTATCATTAATACTCCTGGGAATATCCATGGGTTTTGCCGTAGGGTTATCTTTTATTGTTTTCCGTTCCCTATTTTACTATGTTTATATGGATTTGCCTGTCAATATAATCATTCTTGTTTTCATGGTCATGAAACCGAAATTTTTTAAAAATAACGAAAATGTTATAAATAGTTTATAAATAAACCTGCATCGTGATAATATGGTGAATGTTAAAGAAGTTCCTGCAGATTTATTGTTAAATAAGCTTGCGTCAGAATTCAAGGAGAACGATGTTAAGATGCCGGAATGGGTAAATTACCTGAAGGATGGTATTGGAAAGGAGAGGTCATGGGTACAGGATGACTGGTACTATACAAGAATGGCATCCATAATGAGAAAGGTTGCGCTGAACAGCAGCATAGGCATATCAAGATTGAGCCAGGAATACGGCGGCCGCCAGGACAGGGGAACAAAAAGATATCATCCGGTAGAGGGGAGCAGGTATATAGTGAGGAACATATTACAGGCTCTTGAAAAGCTCGGATATTTGAAGAATGATACAAAAATAGGAAGGTCGCTCACACCCGCTGGGCAGTCTATGGTAGACAAGGCTGCCAAGGAGGTAATGAAAAACCTCGCCGAAAAAGACAAGGTTTTCGAAAAATACCTTTAATAACAAATCTTATGAATATTGGATTAATATCTAACTCTGGTGTTGTAAATGGATGAAGATGACGAGTTAAATAATATCCGGAAGAGAAAACTCGAGGAAATGCAGCGGAATGCCCAGCAGCAAAACGAGATGGATGATGAAAGCAAAAAGCAGATGGAGCAGGAAGAGGCAAGAAGGCAGCAGATCCTGAGGCAGATATTATCCACTGAAGCACGTGAAAGATTGAGTACACTCAAACTTGTGAAGCCCGACCTTGTAAGCAATGTTGAGAACCAGCTCATACAGTTAGCAGGCATGGGAAGAATCAACAGGGTTATAGGAGACGAAGAATTAAAGGGTATACTATCGCGTCTAATAGGAACTAAAAGGGAAACAAAAATAGAGAGGAGATGAATATGAGTAAAAATAAACCACTTGGAAAAAAATTAAGGTTAATGAAACACGTTAACTCAAACAGAAGGGTGCCCGGATGGGTTATGCTTAGAACCGACAGGAAGATGACCCAGAATCCGAAGAGAAAGAACTGGAGAAGGTCAAATTTAAAACTTTAAGGTGTTAGCAATGGTAGAAAATAATGAATTATCAACAGAGGAGCTTATAACTATATCACTGAGGCCTGCAAGGGCATCATCCAGAAGAAGAAGGGCAGATACGGCCATAGAAATAATAAAGGATGCCGTTGCAAAATATACAAAATCCGAGCCCGGAATGATATGGGTGGACAATAAGGTTAATGAATTTATATGGAAGCGTGGGAGAGAGCACATACCGACAAAGGTCAGCCTGAAAATAATAAAACTTGAAGATGGCACAACCGAAGTAATTCTCCCGTAATTTTATGATTAAAAAGTTATCAATATTTGACAGTGATTTCATCGGCGTATACGTAAAGGTATTCAATGATTTTGCATTCGTACCTAAGAACATTTCGGAAGATGAACGTAGCTCCATAGAGGAAATACTTAAGGTCAAAACCGCCGGCGTCATAGTTGACAACTTTAGCCTTGTTGGCACAATGATAGTTTTCAATTCAAATGGTGTAATAGTTTCAGGTCTTTCCGGCATGGATGATTTTTCACATATCGATCTCAATGGAAGAAGAATAGTTTTTCTGAAGGACAGGCTGAATGCAATAGGCAATAATATTATAACCAGTGATAAGGTTGCCATAGTCCATCCATCATTCACAGAATCCTCCGAAAAGGTTATAGCAGATACACTGGGAGTAGAGGTTATCAAATCCGAAATAGCAGGAGTAAAGACCGTGGGAAGCGTTGCAGTTCTGAATAATAAGGGCATGCTAGTCTCTCCCGAAGCAACAGAGGATGAAATAAAAAATCTCAGTGAACTCTTCCATGTCCAGGTTAAAACAGGGACAGCAAACTACGGAAGCTACTATATCGGTGCCTCCATACTTGCAAACTGCAATGGCATAATGGTAGGAAACTCTACCACATCCATAGAAATAGGGCGTATAGACGATACCTTCTCATAAAAGTTCTGATATTTTTGCCACAGATACAAGTTTGATTCCATTTTCCCTGAGCAGTTCAGACCCACCGGATTCCCTGTCAACAACACATATAGCATGGTCAACTATAGCACCTGCATCCCTTATGACTTCCGCCGTCTTCAGTATGGAATTTCCTGTTGTCACCACATCCTCTATAATATCGATTCTGGTTCCCGGAACAACCTTTCCAACTAGCCTGCTGCCTGTACCGTGCGTGCGTTCTCCCTTTCTAACAATAATATATTTTTTCCCGGTTTTCAGTGCAACCCCGACTATCAGTGGAACGGCTCCCAGCTCCATGCCCGCCACTGTTCCATATACTGTATTTCCTGCAAGATCATCACATATGGCTGATAGTGTCTGTGGATCAGTGCAGGCTTCCTTTATATCTACGTAATAATTGGATTTTTTTCCGGATGTTAAGGTAAAATCCCCGAATTTTATCATTCCAGATTCTATAAATTTTTCCCTGTCCATGGCTGCTGATCATTCATTTTTATATAACTGTATTCATACAGGTAGAATTATTATACAATCCAGATATATAGCATGCAATGGATAATAGAATTATATTTGCCCTGGATGTATATGATCGTGACACTGCCATAAGCCTGGCCGAATCTGTAGGCGACAAGGTATTCGCAATAAAGGTGAACTGGCCCATAATTCTTGAAAATGGAATCAAAATTGTAAAGGAATTATCCAGATATTCCAAGATTATCTGCGATTTCAAGCTGGCTGATATAGACAATACTGTAAGATTGATTACCGAAAAGGCCAGGGATAATGATGCCTAT
>JAKAAK010000041.1 GCA_021797025.1 Thermoplasmata archaeon | reverse complement strand
CTTTATTCCGGGATTCTCCTCTAAATACTGGTCATGCTCTATCCTCATAAGTGTTTCCAGCTGCTTTTTAACTGTCTGTTCTATTATATCTTCTATATTCGATATGTTTATATTGTCATATTCCATATTTTATTACCTCCTGTTGTTCAAAGAGGTATTTCTCCCTGTTATTTAATGATCATTTCATTAGTAACAGGGGGTTTATATTTACACATAATATTGTACACAACCGAAATGGGTTAAGCATAAGTATTTTTCTGTAATTACTATCCATGACTTTAGATGCTGAACTTATAGAAATCAAAAGCAATGTATTGAAAAACAATCCTCTAAAGGACCCGGAAGATAGGAAAATACTTGTATTCCATCCTGACAAATTAGCACCTGGCGCGCCTCTATTAATTGAACTGGCAGGATTAAACGGAACTCCCAAATTAAATAACCGGTTTTCCCAGGTTTTAAATAAAATGTACAGAAAAAATCTTCTTGAAAACTCTGTTATAATCAATCCGGATTTTTCCACAAAATATCATGTCAATCAGTATATGAATTCACCGGCTGTGGGGAATTATGAAGATTTCATAATAAATGAAATCATACCATTAATCTCTGAAAAATTTAAAACAGGGAATGTAGGGCTATTCGGAAAATCGTCTGGTGGTTTTGGGGCTTATACGCTGGCATCAAGGCATCCTCAAATTATCAGTGGTTTTGCTGATCATTTCGGGGACAGTGGTTTTGAATATGTCTATATACCTGATATCCCTGTGGCATACCGCGAATTACACGGTAAATCTATTAATAATTATCTGAATGAGAAGGCAGGGAAAGAAGAGTTAACCGATGACGAAATAAGAGCACTGAATATAATAGGGATGTCAGCGTTCTACTCCTATAATGAGGAAACTAGCATTCCAGAACTGCCATTTGACACAGAATCCGGAATGTTCTATGAAAATATATGGAAAAAATGGTCTGTACATGACCCGGTTAATAATGTGGAATTAAGCGCTGATAATCTCAGGAAACTGCACGCCATATATCTGGATGTGGGCATAAAGGATGAATACAGCCTATTTATGGGAATGCGTACTTTGCATGCGAAGCTGCAATCCCTTGGTATAGATCACATTTACAATGAATTCAATGGAGGGCATTTTTATAATACACCACGTTATGAAGAATCTTTACCTTTCCTTGCAAAAAAATTAAGTGAGTAAGTGTATCAATTAACCTAATTATTTTTGTTATGAATTAAATTGTTAAATACCTCATAATGTGGAATTGGAAATTATAGCTTAACAATTATCTCTATAATTTATATAATGTTTATAATTCATGTGTAGATGTTATTCATAGGTAATCATAAAATAATATGGTATAATTTGAAATGAATCTATATTGTTAATTTCAAATTACATATAAAACTAATTCGTTTATATCCCGGCCATGTCAGCAGCATAGTCTCCGATATAGGGTATATTTATATCTGTTCCCAGTGACCCTTTATAACCAACGTAAAGTCCATAAATCCATAGGAATATATCAATAATATCACCCACATATAATATAGGGAATAAAGGTAGTAGAAGCATTGCAATGATATAAAATACTATATCAACTACCAGCATAACTATACCGAGAATTATGGCCTGTATTGCATGAAACTTTAACCTTTTATCTTTATCAGATGTAATATAAACAAATATACCGGTTAAAATCGGTATAAGATACGCAACTACATACATGATTGAATTTTCATTATTGTCTGACATATCACAGCATGTGAAAAGTATATATAAAGTTTATTTATGCATTTGTCCGACGCTAGAAACGCTTCTTCTAACCGGAAATCTGTGAGCTCAATATGTTGGGAGATGATGTAACCAGAAAAATCATTAGCTAAAAATCTTATACTTTATCCATTTTGCCAATCATATTTTATATATAGACAACATCAAGCCTAGATTTAAACATCATTGAAATGCAGCAATTAGGTTATTTGTGGGCTGATAACAAAAAGATAAATCCTTAAACCTAATGTAGAATAATGAAATCATCAAATTTATTTAAAGAGGCTATGGAGCTGTTTCCCATGGGTGTAAATTCGCCTGTTAGATATTATAAGCCGGAGCCAGTAATGTTTCAGCAGGGTATGGGGTCCAGGATTATTGATGTAAATGGGAAAGAATATATAGATTATTCAATGGGATTTGGTCCCATGATACTAGGTCATGCAAATTCTGAGGTGGGAATGAAAATAAAAGAGCAGGTTGATAGAGGCATCCTGTTCGGATCCCTTAGTGAAAACGAAATTAAATTGGGTAAAATAATAAAAAATGCTGTTAAATCTATAGATATGCTTCGCTTCACTAACTCTGGAACGGAGGCCACAATGCATGCCATAAGGGTGGCCAGGGGATTTACCGGGAAAAAATACATCCTGAAAATGGAAGGGGGGTATCATGGCGCCCATGATTATGCTCTTATAAAGTCCGGGAGTGGAACAATGACCTTCGGTGTTCCATCCTCTTCCGGAATTCCAGAGGAGGTATCCAGAACAGTTCTGGTCGGGCAGTATAATGATATTGAAAGCATAGAAAAATTGTTCAGGGAATATGGAAATGAAATAGCTGCAGTAATTACAGAACCGGTTCTTGGGAATATAGGTGTTGTCAATCCGAAAAGTGATTTTTTAAAAGCTCTCAGGGAAATAACTGAAAAACACTCATCCTTGCTGATATTTGATGAGGTTATCACAGGATTTAGATTTGCCTTCAGTGGATACCAGGATATAATAGGAATAAAGCCAGATATCACAACTATGGGTAAAATAATCGGTGGAGGTGCCCCTGTTGGAATGTTCGGCGGAAGGAAAGATGTAATGGAAAAAATTGCCCCAGCAGGAAATGTATATGAAGCAGGTACCTTTTCCGGTAATCCACTTACCATGGCAGCAGGAATGGCGACGCTGGAGATATTAAAGGCAAAGGATTATTCATACATAAATGACTATGCGGCGAGACTTGAAAAAGAATTAAATTCAATGGTCAGTGAATACAGAATAGATGCTGCTGTAAATAGATGCTATTCCATGTTCCAGATATTTTTCAACAAAAAAAATATTACAGATTACAGTACAGCAACCAAGTCAGATACGGCTAAATTCAATAAAATGTTCTACGGCCTTCTGGAAAGGGGAATTTTCTTCCCACCCAGCCAGTTTGAAACAGAATTTATAAGCTTCGCTCACAGTGAGAATGACTTCCAGGCAACCGTAGATGCCATGTCAGCGGTGTTAAAATGTCTGTAATACTTGGAACAAGAGACAGTGAACTTGCACTTATTCAGGCAGAAAGCGTAAAGGTCGCTCTGGAACTGGCAGGGTACGATGTGAAAATAAAAAAATTTACATCAAGAGGCGATTCTAATAGGAATATTCCCCTGTACAGAATGTCATCTACGGGAGTTTTTGTTGATGAGCTCAATGAAAGGGTAGTTAAGGGGGAAGTAGACCTGGCTGTTCATAGTGCAAAGGATATTCCATCCACCATGGCTGATTCACTTGAAATAAGTGCAGTTCTTAAAAGGGAGGATTACAGGGATGTGCTAATTTCAAATACCCCGCTGGAGGAAATGAAGGATGGGGATAAGCTTGGCACATCCAGCATGAGAAGAATAAGGCAGGCAAAAACTGTGAATGCGCACATACAAATATCGGATATAAGAGGAAATATCGACACCAGGGTATTTAAATATATGTCAGGCAACTACTCCGGTATAATTATAGCTAAGGCAGCATATAATAGGATGAAGCTTGACATGGAACATTTTGAGCTATCTGAGGACCAGTTCCTGCCGGCCCCAAATCAGGGAATAATAGCCATAGTTGGCAGTAAGGATTCAGAATCATCTGACATAGCAAGAAACATTAACCACAAAGAAACGCACAGTGATATGGAAAATGAAAGATATATAGTTAAGAAACTAAACCTAGGATGTTCCATGCCTGCAGGAATACTTTCTGAAAACGGAACGATTAAAACACGCTTTTACTCACTGAAATCGAATGAATACAAAGATATGAATTTCACAGGGTCAGATATGGAATCCATAACAGATAAAATGCGGGAGGCGATAGCCGACTATGGGTATTTCTAGATACATTATCACAACAAGGCCCGAAGGTAAATTCAAGCCGGTGGATACTGAATGTATATCCATTAGAAACGTGCCACTGACAAAAATCATAAGAACCGGTAGGCAGGAAGAAATAATTCAGGATATAATAAAAAATAAACCAAATGTTATTGTTCTTACAAGTTCCGTGGGGGCATCTGAATTCTTTAAATATTATTATAAATATACAGAAGATCCGGATATTATAGCTATAGGAAATCATACAGCAGATGAAATTAAAAAATATAGAGTCAATGTCTCTGTTCCCAATATCAGAGATTCTTACGGGGTTATAGGATTATTGAAAAAATACCTTAATTCCACAATAGCCCTATTTCGCAGCAGTGAATCCAATAATATTATTAATAATTGGCTTGAAAAAAACAATGTTAATTTCACAGAGTATCATATATATAGCGTTGTAAAAATTGAAAGTAGTGAAATAAAAAACCTGATTCTGGATACTAACTGTATGGGCATTCTTTTAACATCCTCTATGGAAGCCAGAATATTCCATGATATACTGGGTGGCATTGAAATAACTAAAAATATATATGCGATAGGACATGTAACCGATGAAACACTTCGAAGTTATGGATATAAGGTATCATTTACTGGAAATTCTGATTTTGAATCAATAATAAAATATATTGATTCTAAAAACTGTTAGTAGCGGGGAATGGATTTGAACCATTGATCTACGGGTTATGAGCCCGTCGGGATCTCCTGACTACCCTACCCCGCTATAATGGTATATTGCTAAAAAGGATATAAACTTTAACGGTTTTTCAGATATCTCCGAAGCTTTCTTCCATTTTTCTGAATTTTAATTCCCCTGAATTCTTCTCTAGATACGCATAAACAGTCTTATGTTTCCTTCCCTGAAGTATCATATTAACTGCCTCTCTGGCATACTGTATGGATATGAAATCACCTATTATTGAAACTGTATTTCCACTAATTGATATATATGTACCCGTAAGTTCCTCTATAATCTCTCTGGTATGCCCTTCCTTACCTATGAGTCTTCCCCTGATTTCTTTGATCCTCTTTGTATCCTTTTTAACAAATTCCTTTATTGATATAACTATAAGCTGGATACTGTCATCGAAAAGAAACATAGCCTTATCCGGATTAAATCCACGGCCAATGGCCTGAACAACGTTCATCGCCATCAATGCCTTTAATGGGTCATTTTTCTGGTAAACCGTAACAGTGGCATTCTCAGAATCAATATCCAGCCTTACTCTACCTTCCTCCTCTATTTTCGCCTTTATCATTCCTTCCTTACCAATCAATACCCCTATTCTGGCAAATGGAATTTTTATGCTACCTATATCAAGCATTTATATCACCTTTAATATGATTATACAGTTCTTCTACACTGCATTTCACACCCTTTCTGGAAAAGAATGAAACTATATTCTTTATATCTCTTTCAAGAAAACTTTCTGCCATAGGATGTTTTATAGACACAGACTGCCCCACGTCTATAATATATGGATTTTTTCTATAATAAAGTATGTTATATTCACTGAGATCGGCATGAACTATTCCGGCTTTGTTATACATAAGCCACAATGCTCTTTTCAGTTTTTCATATAAGTCATGAAAACCTCCCTGCAAATCCTTTATCTGCAATGCAGGTCCTCTTGCAGTTCCCAAATATGACATAAGAAGTATATTCCTGTAAAATCCATAAGGTCTTGGTGCATTTATTCCCACTTCCCTCATGTCCTTCAAATTAGTATACTCTTTCTGCGCCCACACGTACACCACATTAGATCTATTTATCCTCTCCTTATCAAATCTGTAGTCTCCCTTTATATATTCCATAGTATTGGAAAATTTTAAGGTCGACATTTTATATATTTTTAATGCTCTTGTCTCCTTATTTCTAAGTTTGACATTAAATATAAGGGACTCTTTCCCACTTGATATGGGGAAGTTAATATAATCTATATCATATTTTTTGATTACTTCATAAATTGCATTAAGTGTTCTTCTATCAAATACCAATCCATAGGTCTTTCTGTCAAGATTGAGCCTGTTTGAAAATTCATCTGATTCAATTAACTGCTTCAGTGCACTTTTATCGTTCATTGAATACATCTATTATTTCTGGTAACATCCTGTTCCTGCTCAGATACATAGCCTGAGTTCTGGTGTACCTGTATACTATATCACCCTTTTCATCCTGAAAATCCCAGGGTTTTACAATAACAAGATCTCCCTCTCTTATCCACATTCTTTTTTTCATCTTTCCGGGTATTCGGCAGTTCCTTGTCGAACCATCTTCGCACATTACAGTTAGTCTCGAGGCACCAGATAATTTTTCAACTATGCCGTATATTTCTCCTTTTCTCTTATTGGGAGTGATAACCCTAGTAATATTTTCTCCATTGTCATCGTCTTTATCAACCATATTTATAATACATAATCATATCCACTGATATAAATATAATCAATTGAAAACAGGTTTTCAGAATATTACAGAAAAAAACCTCCGGAAAAAGTTTCAGTTATGGTATATTTTGCCGTGTATATAGCGGATATTCCTTGAGAAAAGTTTAAATATATCTGCTATATATTCGCATATGGCTGATTTTGAATCAGAAAAAGATGTTATAGCTAATAGTAAAACTCAGGATAGGAAGTTAAGAAAGTCCTTAACCACGTGGGATCTTTATTTTTTGAGTCTCGGAGGTATAATAGGATCGGGGTGGCTCTTTGCAGCTGCCGCCTCAGCGGCAACAACCGGGCCAGCTGCCATATTATCCTGGATAATTGGTGGTGTCCTAGTTTTATTCATAGCTTTAGTTTATGCCGAACTTGGCGGTATGATACCGAGAACAGGAGCAATTAGCAGATACGGTCATTATTCCCATGGTGGAGTGGCTGGCTTATTCTTTGGCTGGACATATTTCCTCTCTGCTGTTTCCGTTCCGGCTGTGGAGGCTGAGGCAGTAATAACCTATGCAAGTGCTTACGTGCCTGGTTTATCTTACAGTGCACCTAATCCTCTTGATCCTTCAGCAACTGTAGCACTGCTGACAGGCCTTGGAATAATTCTGGCAGCGATACTCATAATTGCTTTCTTCGCACTGAATTATGCAGGTGTCAGGATAATGGGAAAAACGAATACGGGAATGACATGGTGGAAGCTCATAATTCCGAGTATAACTATAGTGATGCTTGCATTCCTGGTATTCCATACGCCGAACTTTACAAGCCCTGCTCTCGGCGGTTTCTTGCCCAATAACAACAGCGCAACAATATTCGAGGCGGTGTCAACTGACGGTATAGTGTTCTCGTTCTTGGGATTCAGACAGGCTCTGGATTACGGGGGCGAGGCCAAAACACCTCAGAAATCAATACCGAGAGCAACGGTATTCTCAGTGCTGACCGGAATAGTAGTATATGTTCTCCTACAGGTAGTATTCATCGGTGCCCTTGATCCATCTAAACTGGCTGCCTCAGGTGGGTGGTACGGTCTTGCATCAAGTACCCCATCTGCATATGCGTCAGGAGTTGTTGCGGCGCCATTTGCATTTGTAGCAAAAACATCGGGTATATTCGCTCTAGTTGTACTGACATACGTATTATATGCTGATGCCTACGTATCACCTGCAGGGACACTTAACGTATATGCTGGCACATCAGTGCGAACATTATTTGGACTTTCAGAAATTGGATACTTCCCGAAGCAGCTTTCCTATGTGAGCAAGAAGACAAGGGTTCCAGTACTGCCTATTATAATATCTGTAATAATTGGATTAATATTCCTTGCACCGTTCCCTAGCTGGTACGCTCTTGTAGGGTTAATAACAGGTGCAACAGCATTCACATACATTGTGGGAGGATCTGCGCTGATGGTATTCAGGAGGGAGGCAGATGAACTTAAAAGGCCATTTAAACTACCATTTGCAAAAATACTTGCGCCTATAGCTTTTGTTGGTGCAACTCTTATTGTGTACTGGTCTGGATGGCCAACAATACCGTATCTGGCTATAGCCATATTCCTGGGCATACTTATATATCTTATAATACTTGCATCACACAAGGTGGAGAACGTATTCACCAGAGAGAATATAAAGGCAGGATGGTGGGTGCCCGCATTCATACTTGTACTCACGCTTCTTTCCTATCTGGGGGAAGGTGACTACGGAGGAACAAATACACTTCCATATCCTTTAGACTTCATTGTCGTGATACTGGTAGCAATAATGTTCTATCTGATATCCATAAAATCTGGATTCAAGACAGATGAAATAAGAGATATAATAGATTCAGGCACCCAGTACATAACTGAGGAAGAAATAGCAACATCAGTTGGACAGAAATAATTATATTTTTAAATTTAAAATTATATTTTTGTACAGGAAATTTTTTTATTTATTACAGTAAAGCAAATTCCAAGTATACCTATATTGAATATTATATGTTTAAAAAATTATTATAAAATGTTATATATAACTATTATATTTATCTCTGTTTTATAATAACATTCTTAATCTTGAAATACCTTGAAATGGCATCACGCATTAATTTTATATTCCTGCTATCCTTGCCTATAGCCTTTCCGATATTTTCAGGTGCTATGCCTATGAATATATTGGTTACATTGTCCTTCCATACCAGATTTATTTCATTTACAACATATCTGTAAAAGAGGTTTCTTGTAAATGTGAGAAGGTCAGGGGAAAATTCCGCCATGACTATTCTTTTGTTTATCTTAGCCTTCAGGTCAGTAATTATATTCTCATGTTTTTTAAATATCTCCGCAAGCTTATGCTCTCCCACAACGAATAGCACCATCTCCTCATTCTCAAGGCATTCGAACACATTTGTTCTGGTATAGCTCTCAAATAATTTTATAAATCCTATTGTCTGGTTATCCAGTGTTATTTCATTCATGGTATCCCTTTATTTTTTGTTTCCCTTATATACAAGGTCTATTGCACCTGTTCCAAGAGTTATGGGCTGTCCAACAATAATGTTTTCAGCGACCCCTGCAAGTGGGTCTATTTCTCCAAGAAGTCCGGCCTTCAGTAAATGCTTTGACGTAATTTCAAATGCAGCTCTTGCCAGCACACTGCTTTTTCTTCCCGAAATTCCCTGCCTGCCAACTGCTCTTACCGCCCCAGAAAATGTCATCATATCAGCCACGAGCATCAAATGCCTTTTATCCACATTGAGTCCCTGCTCGCTCAGAGTATTTTCTGCTTCCCGGTATATGGCATTTCTAGCTGCTTCTATCCCGAATACGTTCTCTATTTCAATGATATCGTTCGTCGTGGTTCTTGTTGCATCGACGCCTTCTATATTAAGAACTTCCCTAAGGTTTGAACCCTGTGTATAAATAACCCATGCCCTCTCCTTTGGATCAATTCTGGCTATAGCTCTGCTTATCTTGCTTACTCCTTTGATTGGGGTTGTTTTCAGTTCTTCCTGTTTCTGGTAAAGTACCTTGAACGATTCCTGCTGCAATTTTATTGCTATGTTTTCATCATCTACCTGATTATAAATTATGCCCTTTTTCTTTTCTAGTGCAGAGAGCACATCTCCCATAGAAACAAGCCGGTCATGGCTTTTATTCTTATCGAGTTTGATGGTAAGGCTCATATCTCCAACGTCCGTTATAATATCTGCCACATCTATGATTGTTGTGTTTTCTAGACTCTTAATAAGTTCCCTGACTTTATCCTCATTATTTTTATATCTCTCTGTAAGGTATATTGTCATTGATGGTGTGCTTGGAATTCTTCTGGCATCCACAATTTCTATTAGTCTGGGCAATCCAAGTGTAACGTTCATTTCAACAACACCTGCGAAGTGGAATGTTCTCATTGTCATCTGAGTTCCTGGCTCACCGATACTCTGTGCGGCTATTATACCTACAGCCTCGAATGGGTCTATTTCCCTACTTTTCAGTTCCAGCTCAACTCTCTTCAGGAGTTTTTCGTATTTGTCGGCTGGAAGGCTGTTTTTATATTTTATGAGTTTATAAGCAAGTGAAACAGGTATATTATATCCTCTGGATTCGGCATCCTTCATCACCGATGCTGCATCATCGGACATTTTGAATTCTTCTTTTTCCCTGTACTCAACGTGGAACTTTTCTCCCAGTGCAAAGGATGTTAATTCCTTGAATCCTTTTTCCATCTTGAACTCAGTTATGGGAGTTCTGTCTATTTTTCTGATACTCTCAATCTTCAGAATTGCCTTTAACCCAGTTTTTCTTTTCTGTAAAATGTCTTCTGTATTTTCATATTTTGAAATTTCAGAAATTTTAACTTCATAATCTATGTTCTGCTTATCAGTGGATATATATCCGGTATCAACTTTGGTTTCAGGCATATATTCTACGGCATAGCTGCACGGTACATTTTCAGAAATAATCCCAATATTTTTCTTTGTATCTCTCCATATTAATGACATCATTGTTCATCACCGAATTCATCATATGCAACGTAATCAACATCCACTGTCTGTCCCTCATCACTCCTGGTAGGATCTATTCCATCTTCACCGTATTTAAACTGAACAACAGAGCCTATTGTATCCTCAACCCTGCGTTTCTCATTCACCTTTAAATCCTCGAAAGCATTTATGAGTCTTCTCTGCATGTAACCACTTCTGGATGTCCTCACTGCAATATCGACAAGACCCTCTCTTCCACCTATACTGTGGAAGAAATACTCTGTAGGGTTTAAACCTGCCCTATATGATGATTTTATGAAGCCCCTAGCATAAGCGCCCAGATCGTTTTCCTTGAAATGTGGCAATGTTCTGTTTGCATATCCCCTGTTCAGTCTTCCTCCCCTGACGGACTGCTGACCTACCATTCCGGCAACCTCGGCTATGTTCAACATCTTTGCTCTAGCTCCTGATCTAGCCATGATAACCGATGGATCATTGAGACCGAGATACTGTGATGCAATCTTTCCGGATTCATCCCTGACCCCTCCGGTTGCACTGAGAATTTCTACTTCTAATGTATCCTCAATGGATCTTCCTGGAAGTGGTTGAAGCTGTCCTGATCTGAAAGCTGCAACAAGTTTTTCTATTTTTTCCAGCGTTTCATTTGATATTTCCTGGATTCTTGATATTGCCTCCTTTGGTATATCATAATCCTTGATTCCCGTTGAGAATCCCCTGTGGCTCAGATATCCAACAGCCAGACGTGTTACATTATCTATGAATTTCGATGCGGCCTCGGGACCCATTTTTCTGAAAATTTTATCTACTATAACTCCGGAGAACGGTCCTACGGCCTCATCATCTATTGTTCCGTGGATCAACTTCCCATCTGTAATTACCACATATGTGTCTGCAGGATCATTTTCATACTCACACTTTCCATCCTTGGAACCCGCACACAGATGGCTTTTAAATTTAACATTTAGGCCTTTTGGTAGAATAAGTGAGAATATATCCCTGCCATGGTAATACTTCCTGCCATCTTTGATAACAGGGTCGGGAAGTTTCTCGAACTCTATATAAGAAACGGTATGTATTGTATCGTCCTCTGATATAAGCGGGTTATTGTGTGTTAATAGGAATAGTGAAGTTATATGATCATGGATGGCACCGATAATCGGACCCCCAAATCTTGGAGACATAATCTGTTCCTGTACTTTCATTATTATTCTTGCTTCCGCCCTGGATTCCTCACTCTGTATAACATGAAGGTTCATTTCATCCCCGTCAAAATCTGCATTGTATGGTGTGCAGTCAGATAGATTAAATCTAAATGTCATCCCTGGAAGAACTCTGACACTGTGTGCCATCATTGACATCCTGTGAAGTGATGGCTGCCTGTTGAATAATACTATATCTCCTTCGGTCATCTGCCTTTCCACTGTCCACCCCAGGTCTATTCTTTCACTGTTGATTTCAGCATTCTGGTCAGTAAGTTTTATTCTTCTTCCATCAGGTCTTATAAGGTAATTAACCCCTGCAAGGTATTTGCCCGTTTCTGTTCTCGGGTCAGTACCCCTCTTTATCCACTCTCTCATTTTGTCGATGTTGAATGAATTTATTAGAACCGGTACTGTAAGTTCTCTCGCTGCTATTTCAGGAATTCCAACCTCGTTCATGGATAGAAATGGTTCAGGGGAAATTACACTTCTGGAAGAAAAGTTTACCCTTTTTCCAGACAGATTTGCCCTGAATCTTCCTTCCTTTCCCTTCAATCTCTGAACTAGAGTTTTAAGTGCACGTCCTGATCTGTGCCTTGCAGGCGGTATTCCTGCTGTCTGGTTATCAAAATATGTTGTAATATGATACTGAAGTAAGTCCCAGAGATCTTCTATGATAAGCTGTGGCGAACCATTATCCCTGCTTTCCCTGAGCCGCTGGGAAATTCTTATTATATCAACGAGCTTATGTGTTAAATCATCCTCACTTCTCTCTCCTGTCTCAAGTGTTATGGATGGGCGGACGTCAATTGGGGGAACAGGTAAAACTGTTAGAATCATCCATTCTGGCCTTGCAGATGCCTTATCAATGCCGAAGAATAGTAAATCATCGTCAGGTATCCTTTCTAATCTTTCTCTGATTTCCTTTGGCGTTATCTTGATACCACCTTCTCTGAATGTGGTTGGTTTATCCAGTATTACTTTAGGGCTTTCTGCATTGCAATGCGGGCAAATTGATCTCTGTGCGGCAATCTCCAGAATTTTCTTCAATGTCATATCTATAATTTCCGGGTCCATGGTTGAAAAATCCATGGCGTTAATCTGGATACGGTAATTATTTATCTCATCATCCGTTAATTTTATCCTGCCACATTCCTTGCATGAAGAATCCAGCATGGTTTTTATTTCCTTGATAAAACCTATATGCACAACCGGCATTGCAAGCTCTATATGCCCAAAATGACCTGGGCATTCATCCACCTTTCCACCGCATGTGGCACATTTCAAACCAGGTTCTATGACTCCCATGTGGAGATCCATTAACCCTCTTTCTATGGGATAACCGTCATCATCATATGTATCAGGTGTTATAACCCTGATCTGTGACATTTTCCTGATTTCCTCAGGAGATAAAAGGGCAAATTTTATTTTCTCTATTCTCTTTGAAACATTATTAAAATTCATTTCATATCACCCAGCTCCAGTCTCATTACAATTCCCATGGAACTCAATTCATCCCTCATTAACTTAAACGCATAACTGGTCTCAATAGGATATATGTTACCGGTATTTCCACAAACAGGACATCTCAAAGTACCCTTCCTGAAATCATATATTGCTATGTGTCCGCAGGTTGGATTCCCGCACACATAGAGTATTGTACCATCGCTCTGATCCAGCAAACGATCTTTTATAACCATGGATGCCCCATGAGCAATTAATGTATCTCTCTCCATTTCTCCGAATCTGAGACCTCCCTGCCTGGATCTTCCTTCTGTTGGCTGTCTTGTAAGTATCTGCACAGGCCCTCTAGATCTTGCATGGAACTTGCTTGCAACCATGTGATGCAGTTTCTGGTAGTAAATTACTCCCATGAATATATCAACATCATATTTTTTTCCGGTAATTCCGTCGTACATAACTTCATTACCAGATTCACGGAAACCGTATGTTTTGAGTTGTTCCCTTAGGCTTTTTTCAGGCTCTCCGTCGAATATAGTAGAATCTATATTGTCTCCGCTCATAGTTGCAACCTTTGCCCCCATCATTTCAAGGACGTGGCCAAGTGTCATTCTTGAGGGTACTGAATGCGGATTAAACAATAAATCTGGTATAATTCCCTCCTCATTGAAAGGCATATCTTCCTGAGGAACTACATGTCCTATAACTCCTTTCTGACCGTGCCTTGAGGCAAATTTATCACCAGGTTGTGGTATTCTATCGCTTCTGACCTTCACCTTTATTATTCTACTATTGCTTTCTGATACTGTTAGAAATACATTATCTACATATCCAGATTCTGTGGGTCTCACAGTTATGGACGATTCTCTCCTTCTCAGAGGTCCGAGTTTATCTGCATTCTCCTCCTCCAAGAATCTGGGCGGTGATGTTTTTCCAACAAGTACATCTGAACCTTCAACCTTTGATTCCGGGAATATAACACCGTTTTCATCAAGATTCTTGTAATAATCTTCCGCTCTTGCACCGAGAACATCATGACTGGGAATCTCGAATCTATCTTCCTGACCTCCTGGATATCTTCTTTCCTCTGCTGTATATGTCCTGAAGAATGAGCTTCTTCCGAGTCCTCTTTCTATAGATGCCTTGTTCATAATAATTGCATCCTGCATATTGTAACCGTGGTATGATACTATGGCAACAACGAAATTCTGGCCAGCAGGCTTTCTCCTGTATCTTATGAAATCCATAACTTTTGTAGTAACCAGTGGTATTTGTGGATAGTGAAGTAAGTGCCCTCTGGTATCTGTCCTTATTCTGAAATTCGCCTGTGGGATTCCTATGGATTGCTTTATCATCGCAGATGCAATAGTAATTCGTGGCGATGAATTATGTTCAGGATATGGAATAAGTGATGCAACAACTCCAAGTATCATGGATGCATCTATTTCACAGTGTGTGTGATCTTTTGAAATCTTATTTATTCCCTTGAAGTGGGCATGGCATTCATCACATTCCAGAACAATATCATCTGAACCGGGGTTTACCCATGTAACATTGTTTCTGTAAAGCACTTTGCCACAATCCGGACAGTTTTCTGGAAATTCAAATGGAAATACAGAAATATATGCGTTTTCTTCTTCCTCAGCATCGAGCCATTCTATGGCTCCCTCGGAAACAAGATCACTTACTGTATATTCTCCCATGCGGAGCTTCTCAAGCATTTCTTCATTAAGGACAGTTTTTCCATCACGGACAACAAATAATGGCCTTCTCAATCTTCCCCGGTCACAGTTAATGATTACCTCATTTGTATTTGAATCAAATTTTACATTCACTTCATTGGATAGCTTTCCTGATCTTCTCAAATTTCTTATGGTTTCTGTAAGTATAGCAGGATCATCATGGTATCCGATGAAGTCACCATTGAGATATACCCTGCCTGATGCCTCTTCCCTTGTTACATCATAAATGCTCATTCCCCGGAGCTCTTCCAGGACAATATCAGGGTCTATTCCCTGTGTTACATTGATAATCAATGCCGCATTTTTAACCAGACCGCAGTTCTGGCCTTCAGGTGTTTCATTCGGGCATATCCTTCCCCACTGTGTTGGATGAAGGTCCCTTGCCTCAAAATGTGGTTGTGATCTAGTCAGTGGTGAAATAATTCTTCTCAAATGACTCAGCGTAGACATATTGGATGTTCTATCAAGAAGCTGGGAAACTCCAGTACGTCCACCTATCCAGTTCCCCGTTGCCATGGAATGCAGAATTTTCTGAGTTAGTAAATCCTGTCTTACAGCCGGTCTCAACCTGATTCCCCTTTTCTTGTTGTATGTCTTTTCCAACTGGTATTTTAAATCCTTCATTACCGACTGGAAAGCATTTCTGAAAAGCTCATCCAGTAAATCGCCTGAAAGCTTTATTCTCTTATTTGCGTAATGATCTTTATCATCAACATGTCTCATTCCAAGGTTAAGTTCAAGCAATGATCTCGCCATTCTACCCAGATAAATTGCTTTCTTCAGCCTGTCAGAAACCTCATCTCCCAGATGCGGTAAAAGTGCCCTGTCAAGCATCTGTGTTATTTTCTTGTCCCTGAACTCCTTTGCCTGACCTGCGGCAAATCTCTTTTCTAGGTATGAAAGCGCATCCTCACTGTTATTTACTCCATTAGGAGGTAATACTTTAGGATTCTTGGAATCCTCTATATTCGCATAAATCAATGGGTCCATCCTGGGATCCGAAAATATGGCATCGTGGACATCAACATCTTTGTCTATTCCAAGTGCCTTCATCAAAATTACTAGTGGTACAGTTCCTGCAACGGTGGGTATTGATACATTTATGATTCCATCACTGCCCTTTTCCAGGGATATGAGCGCTCTGAATCCACTTTTCTGTGAAAATATCTTTGCAACCTCGAGCCTGGAATCATATTTTTCCTCATATTCAACGAGAATCTTATTAGGTGCTAGATCTTCAAGTGAAACAATAACTCTTTCTGATCCTCCTATTATAAAATAACCTCCGGGGTCTGTTGGGTCCTCATCAACATATCTGAGTTTTTCTTCTCTTG
>JAKAAK010000240.1 GCA_021797025.1 Thermoplasmata archaeon | reverse complement strand
TTCTTAACTTGATCTTTCTATCATCATCTTCGAATTTCTTGATAAATTCTGATTTATTCCTGTCAAATTCCTCAACTCTGCCCGATATTTGAAGTAATATTTCCGGTGAATCCGGCATTCTACCCTCTACGGAAATCCCGAATCTGTCAAGTAGCTGGGGTCTTAGTTCCCCCTCCTCTGGATTCATTGTCCCAACGAGTATGAATCGTGCAGGATGGGTATAAGAAACACCTTCTCTCTCAACTATATTAACACCTGAAGCTGCCGCATCCAGTATGGAATCCACTATGGAGTCCTCCAGCAGGTTGACCTCATCTATGTACAGAATTCCACGGTTTGCTTCACCTATGAGTCCCTCACGGAGTACCGATTGCCCCTTTATTGCATGTGATATGTCCAGTGACCCAACGACCCTGTCAAGTGTTGTGCTGTTAGGTAGATTGACTATCCTGATCCTCATCTCTTCTATTTCCATTTTACCGTTTTTCTGCTTTTCAATGCATTCATCACATAGTTCTCCATCTGGATCACAGTGGAATCTGCAGCCTTTCACTGCCTTTATTTCGGGCAGTACAGATGATAATGACCTCACCATTGTTGATTTTGCAATGCCTTTGGGGCCTGTAATAAGTAGACCGCCTATTCTACTGTCTATTGCATTAACTATCAATCCAAGTTTGATATCATCATTGCCTACTATGGCAGAAAATGGGAAGTCATAAGTCCTCATTCGTTTTCACCTTCAATTTCCATGTACTCTTCTTCCAGTTTTTCTTTCATTTCATCGCTGGCATGCCATATATCCCTTTTATATGCCTCTATCATTCTCGATGTGATCTCTGAAAGCGCCCAGGGATTCTCTTTTTTGAACCATTCCTTCATCTTTTCATCCATGATGAATTTTTCAGCTATGTTGTTGAAGATATTATCATTGACCATTCCAGTGGTCGCCCCCCATCCATAGAGATGCTCAATTTTTTTGAGCATCTCGGTAGCGCCACGATATCCGAAATTCTTCTGGGCATCAATCCATTTTTCATTTAGCAATTTTCCGATGGCGGTTCTTTCTATTTCCTCTTTCATGGTCCTTACTTTTGGCTTATTTGGATTAAAGGTATCCTCAAACATCAGCGAGGGATTTGACCCGCTCTTTTTTGCCATCAGATAAAAACCACCGGCATATGAGTAATTGCAGGAATCATCATTTATGTCGATCTCATCTATTTCCCTTTTATGTATAATAGTCTCTATGTCCTTTGATATTGAGAGAAGCTGTTCCCTGGATTCCTTTCCGAAATTGTTTTTACCGTAGGAATAACCCATCCATTCTGTGAATACCTCAGCCAAATCCTCTTCCTTTTCCCATTTGGAGGATTCGACGGCATTATTCACACCGGAACCGTATGATCCCGGTTTTGATGAGAATATTCTGTCGAGGTGCCCGTATTTTCTGTGATGTTTTATAATGAAGTTGCTTTCCTCATCCTCATTCAGCTCTGATACCCTTTTTACCGCCATATCTATCAATTCTATTATATTGAAAAGGTTATCACGGACTATTCCGCTGGATTCAACTACTACATCGATCCTCGGCCGTTTCAGCACATCCAGTGGAATAGGCTTGACGTCTTTTACCTTTTTGGTTCCCTCCTGCCACACAGGCTCAACGCCCAGTGTGTAAAGTATCTGCGAGATGAGTTCCCCATCTGAACGGTATGCATCGGTTGACCAGAGAACAAACCCTATTGTTTCAGGGAATTTATTCTCTTTTTTATACTCATTTTCAATGAGTTTGTTTGCAAGCACAACCCCTACCTGCCATGCGGAGTGGCTGGGTATTTTGAATGGATCAACAGCATAAAAATTTCTTCCTGATGGGAGCACATCGTACCTTCCCCTTGTAAGGGAACCGGATACTCCGGGTTCTATATATTTCCCGTTAAGTGCCGATAAAAGGCTGTTTCTCTCATTTTCCGGAGAATATTTTAAATTTTCGATTATTCCAGACTCAAGTACAGGCAACTCACCCCCGTTGTTCAGATACTCATCTATTATCGTTTCTGCCGTTTCTTTGCCCTTGTTTTTATATAAAGATTCATCAAAACGGGTTGCAGTGATAACATAATCTTTTATATCAGCTGTTTCCAGATCCCTCCCGTACACATAAAGCCCCTTTGTAACCACGGAATCCTTGAAAAGATTTAATCTGTGCTCTATTTCATGAGTTGCCTTATGTGAATCACCGAAATCTATGGATAATCCTATTCTATCTGAAAGTTTCTGGATTTTATCCAGTATCATACCTTCTCTTGGTTTGTTTTCAGCTTTTTCGGTCTCTTCATAGTCGTCTATTAGATCCTCGAGCTCCTTTATTTCCTCAGGAACCTCATCATAGGCTGTAGGTGGCGTTATATAGTCCAGTAATACAGCATAGCTTCTTCTCTTTGCGATGATTCCCTCTCCTGGCACATTTGTTGAGTAAAGATATAAATTGGGAATTTCTCCAATAGAAATTTCCGGGAAGTCTGAAGGTGAGAGACCTAGACCTTTGCCGGGTGTAAATTCCAGTGTACCATGGGTTCCTACATGGATAATAGCATCGGATCTGAATATCTCCTGGAGCCATTTATAAAATGCAAGCCAGTAGTGCGTTATGGGTGTCAGTGAGTCATGTATTGTCCTGATGCTATTGTCGTTATCTGCGAATGTTATCCTCTTCGGCTGTATTCCTATGAATATATTACCAGATATTATTCCGGGTATCTCTATTTTTCCGTCCTTGAGCATGTAATCCCTTTCATTGTTCAGCTCACCCCATCTGGATATGATCTGCTCTTTAGAATCTTCTGGAAGTTCCTCGAAAAATTTACTGTACTGTTCAACAGGCATGCTGTAGACTGAACCACCTTTATTTTTTATATCTTCAACAGAGGTCCATTTGCCCTCAGGAATTGCTTTCTTCTCCATGATGGTTTTTATCAGTGATTCTCCATCCTCTGGAACATAATCCATGGAATAGCCGCTTGATTTCAAAAGATGCATTATATTTGAAACAGAATTGAGTGTATCCAGTCCCGTTGCAGTGCCGATATTGGCCTCAAGATCCTTGAAGGAGGACCCTGAATGGAGTATTATTGCAATTTTTTTATCACTGTTTTTCTTATATTTAAGGTCAATCCACCTGCTGATTCTACCAGCCATGTAATTTACCTGATCCTTAACCGGGACGAGCTCCCTGTATACGGTGCCATGATCATATATCTTTTTGATTAGCCCTATTAGAACTGGTTCTATTGTGCCGTCCATTTCTGGAAGCATTGCACTCATTATTGTTGAAACTACATCCAGGCCTGAAGAGTCCAGCCATTCCTTTTCCTCTTTATAATAGTAAATAAGCCCCTGGAAAACTGGTACACCCAGTTCCATAAGTGTGCTCTTATCTTCCTTTTTTATCAGTGAAAATGAAAGCAGGTTGATAACTGCATCTACAGCCGGTTTTCCATCCTTGTAGAAATACTCCTGGATACATTCCTCAGCACTTTTAATATTTCTGGATTTATCTCCGAATC
>JAKAAK010000040.1 GCA_021797025.1 Thermoplasmata archaeon | reverse complement strand
TCTATAACAACTCTGGATACAGGAATGATACTCTTTATTTTCTCTATTAGCCTTATATGTGTTTCCAGTTTATGATTAATACTCGGTGCAAACCATTCCCCTCCCTTTCTTCCCCTGTTAAGGAATCTTGGCTTTCTGTACCATAATTTATTTCTTCTTTTTCCACGGTACATGGACTTTTCGATATTTAGTTTCGGCATATCGATTCTTGCTGTTACTTCACCAGATAGAAGTTCTCTTTGAGCTGTTACGGCAGAGAATCCTATATGCTTATATCCTGAATCTATTCCCAGGATTACATCCTGAGTGTCACTCTCACACTGCCACAGTAGCTGAATAGTAAAAGGAGAATGCTGTACTATCTTCGATTTATGTTCCTTTAAGAGATGCTTTGCCTTTGCAGGTTTGCAAGGCATTAATGGTTTTCCATCCATGTTTAAAATAAATACCTGCATAACGGCTTTAAGCCCCCCTGCAGGTTGGGGTAAGTCCACATCGGGGTTGTTGGAAAGGGTTTTTAAATTCGGCACACTGAGAGTTTCCTCTCTGTTTAATGACGAATCGCAGTTGCCCCAGACTTGTGGAGCATCTGTGGGCGTGTATGTATTTCTCCTTTCTAATTTCTGTTTATTTTTTATGTTTGACATATCATTTAAACCCCCTAATCAACCAGTTGCCCTCAAACCTCACGGTTCGAGCCCCTTCCTTCCGGGAGGGGTGATTGACTATAAATCACAGTTCCATTTTCCATATTCTGGAATGGGCTGGAAATTGTTACCTGTTTTACGCCCATCTCCAGGGCTTCTATGGAAGCCATTAGTTTTTTGTCCATTCCTGTTCCTATATATTTCAGAATGCTCCTTATATATGCAGTATCTGCCCGCTCAATTATCTTATCTTCATAGTAAAGCCCGTTTACATTGGTCAGGAACGTCAATGTGTCAGCTTTTATTGAACCTGCAACATAGGCTGCAGCCCTGTCAGCATCGACATTAAGATAACTGTCAGTGCCGTATGCTATTGGCGAGATTACAGGAATATATCCTGCTTCCATTAAATTTCTGGTTGGAACCGGGTCTGCCGAATCTACTCTTCCTGTGTATCCACCGTCAATTACCATCTTTCTATTGTTTTCATTTAAAATTATCAATTTTTCTTTTCTCCTGGCCTTCATAATGCCATTAAGTGTAACCGCCTTTATACCATGCTGGAGGAGATTGAGAACTATCTTCTGGTTGATCAGGTTCATTACCATTGTGAATATTTCCAGTGTACCTTTATCGGTATACCTGCTTCGTATTCCGTCCGGTGATGTAACAAATCTTGGATGGTAATTAAAAGAGTCTGCATGGCTATCAAGATAGTTGCCGCCACCGTGTACTATGGCAACTGGTTCATTCAATCCTTCAATAATGGTATAAAGATTGTCATTTTCCAGGAATTTTTCCAGTATACTTCCACCTATTTTTATTACTTTCATAGTTCACACCGGGAATAAAGATGGGGCCATCAATGACTCGTATTCCGGGAAACCGTTCATGATATTCATGGATTGAACAGCATTTCCGGCAGCGCCTTTTATAAGATTGTCAATGGCTCCAAAGGAGACAATCCTTTTGACATATTTATCAATAGCAAATCCAACGTCGATAAAGTTTGATCCGACAACTGTCTTGGGGTCAGGATATTTATAATTGCTTTTCCTGTCCATTATAAGCCTTACAAATCTCTCATTACCATAGAATTTTTTCAGCAATCCCCAGAGATAAATTTCCTCCTGTTCTGCATATATGCTTGAGGTTGTTAAGATACCCCTGACCATATTTACGGAATGTGCAGAAAGAGCGATTTTTACCTTTTTGCCGGAGGCATATTCCAGTTCCTGTTCGATCTCAGGGGTATGCCTGTGACCGAACGGTTTATATGCCCTTACAGACCCGAATCTTTCCGAGAATACCTTTGATTCATCCAGCCCAGATCCTGATCCTGAAGATCCGACTTTTGCATCCACATTTATGATATTACTGGTAATATCCAGTGAAAGGAAAGGTGCAATGCTGTAAATGGATGAGGAGGCAATACACCCCGGTGTTGCTATGTACCTGGCATTTTTTATCTCTTCCCTGTGGAGCTCCGGCATCCCGTAAACAAATTTTTTGATTAAGTCCGGATATTTATGTTCATATCCGTACCATTGCCTGTACAGAGTATGATCTTTCAATCTGAAATCTGCGCTCATATCTATAATTTTTACACCGGTTTCAACAAGTTCGGGAACATACTTGACAGAAGTACCGTGAGGAAGCGCAAGGAATATTAAATCTACCCTTCCTGCCATATCAAGCGGTGAAATAGCTTCAAATTTTAAATCCGTTAATCCGTAAAGGTCTGGATGCACTCTTGAAACCTTTTCTCCGGCATGACTTGTGGAGGAGACTGTCACAATTTCAACATCACTGTGACCCACAAGGAGCCTGAGCAATTCTCCCCCGACGTATCCGGATCCGCCCACAATACCTACTTTGAGCAACTTATTCTCCCCAGTCTTCACCTACATTTTCTGCAGGTTTGATTTCTACAGTTTCTCCATTGATGGAGGATATTTCATAGCTCATTCCGCATGATCCACATTCAATTAACTCCCCAACCATGGAATCATCTGGCACACTGATTTTTTCTCCACATATCTTACATTTTGTTTCCATTTTTATTCACCCTTTGTTGTGTTTTACAAACAAATAGAAATTATTTATTACTAATAAATATTTGTTTGTTATATTGTTATTTCTTACATTTAAAGTTTTTTTTCGAACTTAAATGCAATTATTACTTAATTGTATTATAGTATATAAAATATACGAATATTGTATTTTTAGTATGAATTTCGTAATAATGGATTATAATACTGTACTGTATTTTATGTGCCCAGAATTCCATTACATAACAAAAATTGGTAAAATGCTTCTGAACTTTATAATTGCAAAAAATAATTAGAGATATAAAATAATCTTGATGTAAAATTATTTCCTGAGATAAGAATCGGTTCCATTAATCCAGTCGGATCTGATCGGATTGAATATATCCACGTCTAATGTATCTTCCAGGGCAATCGCACTGTGCTTCACATTGGATGGAATTACCAGAACCTCTCCTTCCCCAACATCTATATCCTTGCCCTCCAGTGTTAGTCTGAGTTTTCCCTTCATAATCCATGTGACCTGCTCATTCTCATGGCTATGCTCCGGAACCACACTGCCTTTTTTTATATCCAGCTGTGCCACCATGACCCGATCCCCATAGATCATTCGCCTGACAAACGTATCTGATAACTGTTCCCTTTTAACCTGATCCCAGCTATATTTTTTAATCTCTGCCATGCTAATACAAGCCATAGTTGTTTATATATTTTGTCAAAATTACAATAAAAATTTATATGGATTTAACAGCCCCACCATCTATCTGGATATTTGTACCGGTGATATATGAGGCCAGGGGAGAACAGAGAAATGCCACTAGGTTTCCTATTTCATCCGGTTCCCCGAATCTACCCAGTGGTATCTCTGCCTTCAGATCGGCCTCAACTTCACTGATAGTTTTTCCGCTGGATTTTGATCTCTTTTCTATTATATTTTTCAGGCGCTGGGTATAAAAATAACCCTGGGATATAGAATTTACGGTTATATTATATTTTCCAAGCTCAATGGAGAGCGTTTTACCCAGAGCCACAACACCAGACCTCAATGAATTGGAAATAGCAAAGTTTTCCAGTGGATTTTTGGTTGTCATTGATGTTATAAACACTATCCTCCCATTTCCGGATTTTATCATATCCTCAGCACACATGCCGGCCATTCTTACTGTTGATTTCAGGATCATTTCTATGTTATAATCCCAGTCAGAATCGGTTAATTCCATGAAAGGGTCAACCCGTGGGTCTCCGTAATTCATCACCAGGAAGTCAACGTTTCCATATTTTTCATGTGCCAAATCTACAACCCTTACCAGATCATCTTTTTTGGAAAGGTCGGCCGATATTGCATTTATGTCCGAACCGGTTTCCTCTTTTATGGCCGTCTTAAGGGCCAGTATCTTTTCTTTATTCCTTGAAAAGGTTGTTATATTGGCGCCATGTTTTGCCAGTACGGAAATTACGCCTTTACCTATGCCTGTACTACCTGCACATACAATCACATTCTTACCTTTAAGATCTTCCATATAAATATAATGTAAAGATATAAATTAATATATCGAAAAATAAAATTAAATTACTGGAACTTATTCCAGTTCGAGGGCAACTACCCGGGCCATGGATCCACTTGCGCCGTATAATTTAAGCGGCAATGCTATGACAAAGTATTCCTTTCCAGGTGTCAGCTGTTCAAGGTTCGTAAGATCTTCAATGAATGCCATATCCTTTGCAAGAAGCGCTTTATGAACTCTGAAATCTGCATGGTCATATGGGTCGATTCCGAGAGTATCAATGCCCAGCAATCTGGGATGGTGCTTCACCAGAAAATCTACAGCATCTGAGGAAAATCCAGGAAACTTATACTGGAATTCCTCGGTATATCCACGTTTCTTGGACCATCCGGTATTCACAAGTATTATGTTCCCATCATATTCTGGTCTCCATACCTTTTCCAGTGCAGAACCATGGATTTCAGTACCTTCTATATCAGGCCTTATGCAGTAACCGGAACCTATAATCTGTTCCAGTGGTATTTTGTCCACTGTCCTGCCACCATCGATCATATGATAAGGTGCATCTATATGGGTTCCTGTGTGGGTAACAGACTCATATTTTTCCACTGCATAACCATCTCTCGCCAGGAGCCCTATAGGATCAACCCGTACCAG
This sequence comes from Thermoplasmata archaeon, assembly GCA_021797025.1. Next base: position 11,585 of record JAKAAK010000040.1, on the reverse strand, counting down.
AGGGTTTGTTGGCCAGCATGGCATATTAGTCTTTACATCAACCGAAAGGTCAAAATATTTCCTAACTTTCATAATATTATAATATTAACCTATATTTATAAATTTCTTTAATTCCAATTTATAACAATTTTTTTCCTGCCATACTGAAATCTTTGGAATTATCAAATATTATTAATTTGCTTAGTTTGCTTATTATACTATATAAACACCTAAACAAATTTTTTAAATTTGGATTTTTTTTTGAGCGTGCTTTGCTAAACCATGTCACAAACTATTAATATAGGATATGATTTATATTTTATGAATACATCTAATAATGAAGATCTGACAAAGAGAAAATATAGAAAGGATATAGGGTTGTGGGGTGTGGTAATGCTTGCCCTGGGAGGGATACTGGGACCTGCGATTGCCTATGCGCCAGTTTATACTCTTGCCTACGCAGGACCGGCTGGAATTCTTGCGTGGCCACTGGCCATGCTTATGATAATACCGATCGGGCTGGTATTCGCAGAGCTGGGAACCACATATCCCAAAGCTGGAGGGGTTGCGTATTACCCATCACAGAGCAATGGCCCCGTGGTGGGTGCCCTCAACGGATGGGCATCCATGGTGGGATACCTGTTTGTTGGGCCGGTGATAGTTTTTGCAGTGGTAGAATATATGAGCTTTTATTACCCGCCATTATATAATAATGGAACACTTACATATCTCGGTATTGCTGTTGCTGAAATTGTTCTCGTTCTGGTATTCGCAATCAATGTTATGAGAATCAAGCATATGGGCGAAATAAATCTGATATTGACGGTAATAACGCTTATACTCATAGGTGTTGTCGTTATCACACTGGCATTTTATTTCAAACCGTCCAACCTTGTATCAAAAAGTGTCGGTGGATTTGCACCCTATGGATTCACCGGACTCTTTGGTGCAATAACCCTGACTGTTTTTGGGTACGGAGGTTTCAGGCAACCCATAGATTATTCTGAGGAAGTAAAGGATCCGGGAAAAAGTATTCCCCTGGCCATAATTGCTGCCCTTCTGATATCAGGGCTAGTATTCACACTGGAATCCCTAGTATTTGCCGGTGCGGTTAATTTTGCCGGTTTCGGGATTGCACCGGGAGACTGGGCGGCATTTTTCCAGTATAGCTCACCATATGCAACTATTTCCAAGGTACTTGTAATTCCCGCCCTGGTAATAATAGCAATTATAGTGGCCCTTATAGCAACTTTCAAGGATGGTGTCATATACTATGGAAGTACGGCAAGGGTCGGAGAGGTTCTATCAAGGGACGATAAATTCTTGCCTAAACTGTTTAACAAAATGAGTCTGAGAGGAGTTCCCATATATTCCATTATCCTGGTTCTGGTGGTAACTGTCGTACTGGTTGCACTGGGAAAATCACTGGCAACAATCATAGGAATAATGGTGGATGGATTCCTTCTTTCATATGCACCGGGAGCAATCAGCCTGATGGTATTCAGAAAAACAGACCCTGACAAAAAAAGACCTTTTAAATTGCCTTTTGCCGGTGTCCTTGCACCGACAGCATTTATTATTGCCAATTTACTGGTTTACTGGTCAGGCTTTAGCTCTGTTGAAATCATAATACCGCTGGACCTTGCCGGACTGCTACTTATAATAGTTTACCATCACTACAACAAAATCGATGTCAAATATGCCATGTATGGATTATGGATGCCGATTTACCTTATATTCGTATTATTTATGTCATATATAGGAAGCAGCTTCTTCGGCGGTATCAATATAATTCCATTCCCATATGACTCGCTTGTGTTCATAATTGTAACTCTTGCTTTCTATGTTGTCGGTGTCGGAACCGGTATCAGGGGTGTGCAATATATGAATAAAAAAACTGCGGATTTACAGAAAAGTGCTATAAATGAGTGATACTTTTATTTTTATTTAAAATATATTATTTCTTAATAAATAATATAGAATATATTTTTATTATTTACTTTTTTTATAGAAAACCTTAAATTATTAATATATATGTATTTTCATGACTGAAAGAATCAATAATATCAATATGGAAGTTGTCAGTGAAACCAGCAAAAAAATAAAGGATGCGAAGGGACATTTCCTGGCTGAAAAACACATAAATGGTGAGTTCCATTTTGACGGTAGCCCCATGTTTACAGCTGAACTTAAATCTGAGATGGCGACATTTGTCATGGGCGCCGATGAGCCCGGAGTTCTGGGTGGCAGGGGTGTCCAGCCTACGCCATTAAATTACCTCATGATGGGAGTAATGTCCTGCTATGCTTCTACAGTTGCCATCCAGGCTGCAAAAAAAGGAGTAAAGCTGGGTAAATTGAAATTTATCGGGCACCTTTATTATGACATAGGGCCCGTCGTGGAGGATCTGGATTTTCCAATTATCAAAGCTTTAAATATAGATGTTGAAGCGGATAAAGAAATAGGAGAAATACTGAAACTATCAGAAAAAGCCTGTCCTGCTCTTTATGCAATTAGAAATCCGATTAAAACTGAAATTAAACAGATAAAATAACTAAATTTTATAATGCTTAAAAACTATATTTTTTATGGAATCCATGAATACCATCCAGACAAAGGTCAATGCTATGCTTATAACAATGAATTCCAGCGGTATAGCAGTAACCAGTATTCCGTAATATGAAAGTGACGATATAACCAGGATGTCAAGAATGCTCGAAATCAATAAAATATTGGACGGCCTGGAACTGAAAAATCTCTTTCTTTCTCTTACCATGTATACAGTAAACTGCCCCGAAAAAACAAGCATATCGAAGATGAATGTATGCAGCTGGTTGATTCCTAGGTGTGCGTACATACCGATATAAAGAAATATGAATCCCTCTACTACAAGCATTGAAGAGAGTATCACAGATGAAGAAATAAGAGATCTGACATTCCATTTTTCAGGCTTTAAGGAAAAACCAACATTGTCGGTTGCTATTGACATTGTTACAAAGTCATTGGCGAATATCAACAGGATGACATCGAAAGGTGTGGTAACAAAAAACCTGACAACAAAAAATGAAAGTGTAAGGAAAAAGGCTACCTGTATTGTTTTCATTATCTTATTCAGGGTATATGTCAGCATTCTCTGATAGATTCTCCTTCCTGATTTGATCCCGTCCACTATATCGGTGAGGCCGGGATGCGTTAGAACTACACTTGCTGATGCCTTTGCCACATCAGTGGCTGATGCAACGGCAACCCCGAATTCTGCCTGCTTCAGGGCAGGCGAATCATTTACACCATCACCAGTCATGCCCACAATATGCCCTGTTTTCTGCAATGCCTTGACAATGTAGTATTTATCCTCAGGAAATACTTCTGCAAAGACGGAGCAGTCCGATGATGAGATACCGTTATCCTTTAAATTCCCGGTTTCACATAGTTTCTTGTCAAGGCCTATCTCACCTGCAACTTCCTCTGCAATCAATCGGTTATCCCCTGTTATCATTACCGGTGAAACATTTATACCCTTTAATTCAGAAATAAGCATTTTTGAATCTTTTCTCGGGGGATCATATAATGGTATGATTCCTTTGATTTCAAGCTTATCTGTTCCTGTTGCTATGGCAATAATCCTGAAGCCCTGTGAAGAAAAATATTTCACGTCATCACTGTAAGTATCAGGAACAGTTTCACAGAGGCCTGCAACCATCTGTGGTGCACCTTTTATGATTCTGGTCTGTACACCGTTCTGCAGAATTACTGCCTCAGTTCTTTTAATTGCCGGGTCAAACGGCACAAATTTGGTTCTTATGGAATAATCGGGTTTTATGGACTTTGTTTCACCGTAATCCAGAATAGCATTATCTATAGGGTCCTCGCTTTCTCTCTCGGAGGCATAGGATGCATAGAGTATGAGTCCGGCTTCGTCTCCAGAGTAAACCTTGGGTTCGCGGAGGGTTAACTTATCCTCTGTTATGGTTCCCGTCTTATCCATGCACAGTGTATCCATGGATGCAGCATCCTCTATTGCTGAGAGCCTTGTAACTATTTCACCGCGTCTGGACATGTGCAGTGCGCCCAGTGCCATTGCAATAGTGAATGTTGCCGGCAGTGCAACCGGAATTGATGCTATCAGTACCACAAGGGCGAATGGGATTACGTCGGTGAGGCTTACGCCAGCATATATTGAAAAGAATATGAGTGCAACAACGAGGATTATATCTATTGCTATAAGGTCCTTGACGATGCTCATTATGAGCTCTTCGATGTGCGATTTTGTTTTTGCGGTTTCCACCAGTTCTGTGGTTTTGCCGAAATATGTTTTTGTGCCTGTTGAGGTAACTACCCCGTTTGCCTCACCGCGCTTTACTATGGAGCTGGAATAAACAGTATCTCCCTTTTTTCTGGTGACCGATAATGATTCTCCCGTTAATGCTGACTGGTCTATTTCCAGTTCGTTATCTATAATCTTTATATCAGCCGGTATCACATCTCCCAGTCTTAAATGTACCATATCGCCCGGAACCAGCATTCTGGCAGGCAAAACTACCCATTTTTTATCCCTCAGTACTCTTGCCTGTACAGAAAGTTTCTTTTTCAGTAATTCTACAGCATTATCTGCCTTTGATTCCTGCGTATAGGATATTATCCCGTTGAAGACAACCAGAAAGGCAATTATTATGGTATCATCATATTTATGAAGAAAAAATGTTATGATTATGGTAACTTCCAGCATCCACGGAATAGGAGCCCAGAATTTTTTCAGGAATTTGATGATATTACTCTGTTTTTTTTCGGCAACTTCATTATAACCATATTTCTGCAATCTGCTTTCAGCATCAGTTGTGCTGAGTCCATCGGAGGTTGCATTTAAATTCTGAAATGTTGTTTCCAGGTTATTGCTATCCTGTTTATCCATAAAATCAATAAATGATAGGGATATGAAATATAAATTTATTTAAAGTTATAATAATATTCAGGAAAATGAGATGTTTATTTTATTCCCGCTTTCTGCCCGGAGTCCATGGCCATGCCTTTCTTATGCTTCAGATTGGAAATGAATATTGTAGAATTGTTCCCGTATCTTTTGAAGAGGTATATTGCCGATGCTATGACCGGGATTATGAGTATAAAAAATGAATAATCATATCCTATGAATCCCACTATATAACCGAATACCAGTGGTATTATCATGAACAGCACATTATTGTATGCCATAAAGTATGAGTTTGCAGCGCTTCTCTGTTCAATTGTTGTCCCCCTGGCGATCATGATAGTGGACATGGGGAATATTGAACCATGTGGAATTCCAAGGAGCATCATGAGAAGAAGGAAATCTGTAAATGTTGAAAGGAAAGGAAACATTGTAAGTGAAAATCCGGTAATGATTATGGAAATAACCAGCGGTATCTTTATATGTTTTAACGGGCGAATTGTAAGTACAATCCTTGTAAGGAATGAAACTGAAAAGAAGTAAATATATGGAGAATATGCAACTGCCCCGGAAACATGGAATTTTGATATAGCATACAGGGTTAGGAAGATGCTCAATGCAGCAAATGGTACATTATATGTGGTTACTGTCAGTATGCTTGCCCTTAACCCATCATTTTTCATTACATTTGCCCGGGTTTCATTCTTCGTGTCTGGAAATTTTATCATTGTAGATACTATTAAACCTGCAAGTACTACCGGAATAAAAAATAAAAACACATATCTGTAACTTACAAAGGTAAGCACATAATCCTCAATTGTAGGCCCCAGAATGAGGCTGAGGCTCAATCCCACTGAATACAGGGATATCAATCTTTCCCGTTCTCTCTGATCTTTCAGGAGAGATGATGAAGTAATAAGATTGGGCATCATTATGCCATATGCAAGGCCGGCCAGTGCTGAAATCAGCCATATTGTTATGCCATCAGCAAAGTAATAGCCTACAAGGGATACCAGTATTGCCACATTGGCACCGATAAATAATTTTCTTCTGAGAACGGAATTAAGCCTTGGATTTATATAGAATGTAACAGTGAAGGTAAATAGATATATTACTGCAGATATGATTCCCACAAGGAACCTTGAAAAACCTAGGTCTATTTTTGCGAGAAGTGGTACAGTGGTAATTATCATATTGTTTGTTGCCCTCATTGAAAAAGTCATTATTATTACTGTAATTGCAAGATAAATAAAGCTGATATTTTTCTTTTCCATAAATACCTTTTTCAGATATTACAGAATAATATATAAATATTTATCCGATAATTATATTCTTATAAAATGTTCATTGATAAATTATATACAAACTTATATCTATGAATGAAATTAGTTAATATGGAAAAAATCCTCCTCATGGATGCAGATGAAAGTTTCGGTTTCAGATTTGCAAAGGATTTTGCCGAGACATATGACATTCATTTACTTTATCCAGGAAAAGGAATCAAAAATTATATTGAATCAATTATGTCCATGGAGGATAATTTTGACTATATAATAAATAATTTCAATATACCATTTTATTCAAATAATTACGAATATATGAAAATGAATAGCGGTACCCAGGAGATAATAAACTCAAGATTCAAACACGGGGAAAAAATACTGATATCTAACCAGATGGTTTACTCATCATCAGCGCAGGCAAAAATTGAAAGTGCAATTACAGAACCTGAAACGGAATATGGAAAATCAAAATTATATGCTGAGAAGCTTGCAGAAGAAAATAAGGATTTTCTTATTGTTAGAAGTGGAATGATCTACGGCAAATGCACATATAATATTTATACAGATATCCTTACTGCCATAAGGGGAAAAATACCTTTGAAACTTGACAACAGTATAATTTTAAATCCAGTATTGAATTCTGACCTTGCACTGGTGGTGGAAAAGGCAATGAAGGACAGGGAATCTCATGTCATTAATGTCGCAGCCGGTGATTCTATGACATTATATCAGTTCGGCAGGCGTCTTTATGATTCAGTGAACACTGATAGCTGCCCTTTCATAAAGATAAATGCAGGAAAAGTATTGGATTATAATATTGATTCAACACGAGTCGAAAAAACATATAAAATCAAATTTACAGATCTTGAAAGTATTGATTTTCTGAATTTCATGCGATAATTTTCATTATAAATCTAGCAGTTTCAGCAGGAATGGCCTTACCGATGAATAGTCTATGCTATATTTTGCATATGTGTCCTGATCTCCCACCTTGATTGTGATGGCATCAGGGTTGAGCTTAAAAGCATCTTCGTCTGTTGCATCATCGCCCATAATAATTGCCTGCCTATTCTTGTTTCTCAGCAACTTTATTGCATTTCCTTTATCGACACGGGGCATTCTCAATTCCAGTATATCTATGCCAGTATACAGATTCATATTAAATTCCCGGGAAAGGCCTATTATAATTTTCCTGAGTTCCCTTATTTTTCCAGGATTTTTAATATTTCCGGTGTGGAATAGCAAACCACCAGATTTTCTATATATTCTCAGACCCGGAAATTCATCCACAAGATAACTGTTTTCACTGTAAAGTTTTCCTGATAACTGTTCATATTTTTTGAAACCGGGAACTGCTAGATTTTCTCCCTGTATGCGAAAGGTCGCACCGTGTAGGCCTATTATATTATATTCCCCAATAAACCGCATTATTTCACATATATCCCTACCGGTAACTATGTATGTTTCATAGGCAGTATTTAATGATGCAAGTAGTTCAATAAGTGATTTATCCGCCTGATTGAATTCCGGATCATTGATTATAGGAACCAGTGTTCCATCATAATCCAGGAAAATCTGGGGTACCTGGCCCATTATGCCCTTGATCCGGCTCAGAAGTTGATTTTCATTGATTATCATAATTACTGTCTGCTGCCTTTATAATTCTCTTATACCACCAATCACTGTTCTTTAAAAGTACGTACTTTTTCATCTTTTCAAGCCTCAATTTTCTTTCTTCGTCACTCATTTCGAGAGCACGAACAATTGAGCTGGCTATTTCATTTATATTATTGGGATTTACTATTAATGCACCCTTGAGTCCCTCAGCGGCCCCTGCAAATTTCGAAAGTATGAGAACTCCCTTTTTCGTGGTCGCAACAAATTCTTTGCTCACAAGGTTTAACCCGTCTATTAATGGTGTTATCATGGCAATATCGCCACTGGAATAAAGACTTAGAAGGGATCTGAATGACATTTTATGATACATGTATACGATAGGTATCCAGGTGGCTGTGCTATACTGCCCGTTTACCCGCCCTATTTCCATCTCCAGCTTGCTCCTGATTTCATCGTATCCCTGGATACCGGCCCTGCTTGGTGTTACATTCATGAGGTATATGAATTTCCCGGAAAGATCCTTTCTGTAACTTAGCACCTTATCTATTGCCTTGACCCTCTGAATTAGGCCTTTTGTATAATCCATTCTGTCAACGGAAAATATTATGGAGGCCTTTTTCACGTGATGCATCCCGTACTGCCCTTTCAGTGGGTGATAAACCCTTGTATCAATCCCCAGTGGTACAGAGAGCGTTTTAAGCTGGCTTATAAGTTTAATATTGTTATATTCAAGCGTCCTGTGGAAATTTTTTTCGTATAATTTTATATGAAAGGTCACCAGGTTTGATTTGGATATGCTCCTGGCAAGAAACTTCCCCTCCGGTAAAATGCTGAAAAATTCAGAGGATACCCATGGTATATGCCATGAAAAAATAATATTATTGGCTATGCCCAGATTTCTGAGGATAGAGGGTACCATCATCAGCTGGTAATCGTGGATCCATATGGTTGTTTTACTATCTATTTCTTCAATGATAGCTTTTGCGAATTTTTCATTAACAGCATAATAATATTTAAATCCGGTTGCATCCAGCTTTATGTTACTCCTGAAATAATGAAAAAGTGGCCATAACACACTGTTAGAGTAATCATTATAAAATCCCTGTTTCTCGGTGGCTGTAAGATATAGCCGGCGGACAGTGTAGCCATCAATATCCTCTTTTTCATGCGCCTGATCATTCCTTCCATCGCCCCAGCAAACCCATGTACCCCTGTATTTTTTGAGAACGCCGGTGAGTGCAGTTGCAACACCGCCCACATTCTGTATTTTGATCTCCCTGCCATTCTGTATTCTGTATGAATAGGGGGCCCTGCTGGTAACAATAAGAAGTTTATCCATAAAAATATAATACAGCTTTGATTAAAAAGGTTATTTATATGATTTAATTCCTTTTTTCCGCAGGGCAGAATTTAATTTTACAGCTGCCCTGATAACACCGAGATGCGTAATTGCCTGTGGAAAATTCCCCAGCATTTCATTGCATTCTTTAAATTCTATCTCTTCAGAGAACAGCATCAGGTGGTTTGAACGTGACAGCAACCTTTCAAATATTTCCTTTGCATCGTTCACACGCCCCATGAGTATTAAATCCTCGACATACCAGAATGATAACAATAGAAATCCATTATCATGACCGCTGAGACCATCATTATCCCTGTACCTGATGAAAAGATCACAGGGGTTTTTTAGATCCTTTTCGACTTTTTTCAATGTGGATAGGAACTTTGGATCGTTTGCTTTAATAAAGCCCGTGAGTGGCATTCTCAGTATGGAACCATCAACCTCATCACTGCCATAATACTGTGTAAATGCGTTTACCTCAGTATTATATCCCTTATCCATGATCTCCGCCTTTATTTCCCTTCTAACCTTCATCCATTCCCGGTAAGGTGCACGGTAACCCAGTGATTTTCCCATGATAATGGCTCTGTGGAATGCGGTCCATGAAATAAATTTGGAGTAAAGATAATGTCTGGGCTCTGATCTGAACTCCCATATACTTGAGTCGGGCAGTTTCCATATATTTTTCAGCGTTTCCAGTATCTCAATTATAAAGTCCCAGAGATATGTTGTAACCAATCCTCCAGCCTCATAAAACCTGAATACTGCATCCACAATTGAACCATACTGGTCTATCTGTAACTGATCCGATGCTTTATTTCCTATTCTTACAGGAGTTGAATCCATATATCCGGAGAAATTTATAATTTTTTCGTCCATATCATCCGATGAATTGATCGGGTATATTGTCCTGATTTTTGTATCTTTCTGAACCATTGCCATTAGATCATACAGGAATTTTGAGGCTTCATCCTTCAGTCCTATCAGGGAAAGCGATTCTATCACATATGCAGTATCCCTGATCCATGTAAAACGGTAATCCCAGTTCCGCTCTCCGCCTATATCTTCCGGCAAACTGGTGGTAGGTGCAGCCACCATCATCCCTGTGGGCTCATAGAAAAGACCCTTCAGGGTGAGAGCGGATCTGAGCACATGATCGTAATAAAGCCCGCTGTAATTAATCTTGCCTGTCCATGATCTCCAGTAATTTCTGCTTTCTTCCAGCCTATCGTAGGAACTGTACTGTTCAACGTTCCCTATCTGCCGAACCCCGCTCAATATCACTACCCACTGGTATGTACCTTTTTTCAGGGTTGTATTGATAAAAACATTTTCCTTCCCTTTCTGAAGTTTTAAATTTGTTGAAATTCCCAGTGTTCTGTCTTTGGATGAAAAAAGATAACCATATCTATTTTCACTTATTTTTACGTGATCAGTACCGAAATTGAAATCGGGCTTCAGATCCAGCATTATATCAATATCGGTAAACGGTGCCTCGATAAATCTGTGTATTTCCGGAAAATTTATGGTACTGTATCCCGAAACAGGGAGAAAATCGGTGAGTCTGAGGACAACATGATTGTCTTTTATAAATTCAGTAATGAGGACATTGGTAAATTCTTCATAGAACTGGTTAACATGGCATACAGCCACTGGTTTTGTCTTTAAATAGCCTCCCTTATGCGCATCAAGAATTGAATCAAACACCGGATTTGAATTGAAATCTGGAAAACAGGCCCAGTCAACAGTGCCATCCATCCCTACCAGGGCAGCAGTCCTGTTATTTACAATGAATCCGTGGTCCTTTATTTTGAGATAATCTGAAGTGTATGTATTTTTTATGTCGTGTAAGCCCCTATATGATCCCATTGAAAAATAAAGCATTATAAGATATAAAGAGTTTTTGAAGCTGCCGGTATCTATTCAAAAAGTGCTTTATTGAAATAACAAATTCAGGATTCATTATCTCCGCCTTCTTCCTCTTCGCTGCCGGTTATAACTTCATCGCTATCTGTAACATGATATCTTGATCTTGTGTGGCATTCCGGGCATTTGCATGAAAATGTATGTAGTCCATATCTGAATATTACACCGACCTCCGGATCGGACAGCGAATTCCACGCTGAATAATTAACCGTAAATTCATTTCCACATTTGGGACATTTAACACTGTATTCTTCTGTCATGTTTATCGTTCTATATATTATAGAACAGTATATAAATTTTCTATAATAACTACAATATCGGATTGATATACTGAAAATAGGTTTATAATTAAATTTTAGAAATACTTAATTATATTTATTGTATTCTATAACATGACTCTCGTGGATGATGCTCTTCAGATAATAAAACAGGCACAGGATGCTGAAAGTAACAACCGGGTAAGGGAGGCGATTAAACTATATACCGAAGCTGCTAAACTTCTGATGAGATCATC
>JAKAAK010000039.1 GCA_021797025.1 Thermoplasmata archaeon | reverse complement strand
AAATAAAAGTTTTTTATGATTTTAATGGAATATATAATAATTTGAAACGGGCCCGCCGGGATTTGAACCCGGGTCATCGGCTTCGAAGGCCAGCAGGATATCCTAACTACCCCACGGACCCGGAACTATATGTTTAATTTATTATTTAAGTATTTGATTCGATTGCAGAGCCTATGCGCTACTATTTTCCGGTACATTCGACGTCTTTCTGTGGTATGCATATATAAAAATAAGTGACGATAATGAAATAATTGATGTAAACAATAGATAGGCAGTTATACCTACTGAAATATTCACCCTTACTCTTGCAATAAAAATATCTCCCAGGCTTACGTTAATTTTGGAGAAATACATTATAAACAATGGGAGTATGGAAATTGATGTGATTATGCCCATATCACGCATAATGAACATAGAGTTATTTGCCTGGACACGGTAACGCTCTCCCAGAGAATCAGTGATCATTGTTGTGGATGGTGCCCAGAACATTGATCCGCCAAATCCAGCTATGAAAAGCAGTTCCGGGATAAATCGTAAATACAGGGCAATAAATATCACAGGAACACACTCCAGCAGAGCACCTGCTGCCATTATGGCTTCGCTGTTCGGATATCTGTCATAGAGCATGCCACCAATGGGGCTCGATACAATGGATGCCAGGGGGTATGTCATTATAAGCAATCCTGTCTCGATACTGCCTATTCCGAGGTCACTTTCAAAGTAAAGGCTGAGTGCAAATAACACGGAAAAAAACACAAAGGATTCAAGAAACGATGCTATGGTAATCAAGGAGAATCTTATATTTCTTAACAGCCTGCGTTCAATTACCGGATTTTTGGTCTGTATATAGACAAATAATGGAAATACAGCCACTGCAATAATCAGATAATACACATTTATCAGTGCTATTCCCAGCACCAGGGGAACAATAAATATGGCCATCGATAGGGCTGATTTGTATTTCAATGGAAGCTTAACCGGCCTATCATTTTTAATAATCCTGAATCCGGCATATATTGCGACTAAGCCTATGGGAACGTTTATCAGAAAGATATAACGCCAGTTTATTGCAACCAGAAAACCACCAAGGACAGGACCTGTAACAGTTCCAATGGACCATGCTATGGAATTCAACCCTATTGCCTTTCCTCTCTCACCCCTTTTGAATGCGCCCAGAATAATAGGTATATCCGATGATGTCATTATTCCTGCGCCTATTCCCTCAGTAAACCTGAAAACTATGACAGAAAATATATTTAAAGAAACTGCTATAATAATGGATGAAATTGTAAATACCGAAAACCCTATAATATAAAAATTTCTATTTCCTATTCTTTTGGTAATTTCAATGGCAGGAACAAGCATTACAGTTGTGGAAATAAGATATGCACTTACAACTATTGTTAGATATGAAATACCTGAATGAAATGTTTCACCCATGGCAGGCAGCGCGAGATACACAATAGTAGAATCAATTGCGGCCATGAGTGTGCTGAGAGTTGTGACCGCCAGGATTCCGTATTTATGCATCATTATGTATCTTAAAAGGCTATAAATTGATTTTCAGTTTATCTGTGGTGTTTTCTTTCAATAGTAAGGTTTCTTTCCTTATCCACCGAGAGGTTTTCAGTTTCAAGGAGGTCATATATACCAGGATCCATTGCAATCTCTACATTTCCATTCATAAAATATAGCATTTCCGGATCGTTGCAATGCCTTTTTATTTTCAGGGAGATTCCATGAACCACCTCGCACATGCCGGAATCGCATGAAACTGTTTCGTTGTATGATCTCATTACCAGGGTTTTATTAACCAATAATTTACCCAGGGAATCCTTAATTTCAACTATGCCCGAATTCACATTGAATACTATCATTATTAAGACCGTCTATTATTTTAATTTGCATACCTTATTAAACAAAGAAATAAATACTTATTGAATTCCCGGTCAAACCTTAGACGGAACCAAAAATTGAAACTTAACCTTTTAATAGGAAGTTTCCATATATTTTTATGATTACAGTTTACAGCCCTGTAAGAATCAGCTTTGCCGGTGGTGGATCTGATATAACACCTTTTTTCGATACATACGGTGGTGCGGTTTTAAATACAACCATTGATCGTGGAATCATGATACGTTATATAGATGACGGTAACTCACTGGAAATATCATCCAGGGATTTCCTTAAGACTTCACTTATATCATCAAATAATACATCCATGGAAAACAGGATAATCAGAATGTTCATGGATGAGGGAATTACAACAGGGAGATTAATCATGAACAGTGATGTGCCACCCGGTTCAGGACTGGGTTCCAGCTCTGCATTGCTTAATGGAATAATAAAAACAATATACACCATCAAGGGGAAAAATATAGATTGCCTTGAACTTGCAAGGAAATCATACATTACAGAAAAGGAAAAGTTCAATATAATACTGGGAAAACAGGATCCGTTTGCAATAGCTGTGGGTGGATTAAAGTATATGGAATTCACCAGTGTGGGAGAAACCACTCAAAAGTTTGATATAAAAACACCATTTGTCCGTCAACTTGAAAAATCAATGATTCTGGTATACACCGGTCATACCAGGGAAAGTTCCAAATCGTTGCAGGAACAGGCAAGCAAATCAGCCAATGGAGATGAGGAAACTACATCTAAATTAAAATCCATAAGGGATATGGCATTCCAGATGAGCCGGGCAGTGATGTCAGAAAATCGTGATGCGTTTTGTTCTATTGTTAATGAGGGCTGGAAAATTAAAAAAACTCTTGGTAGTAGTGTATCCAATGAGAGAATAGAACGGATGATAGATTATGCCTTTAAAAATGGAGCAAGATCAGCAAAGCTTCTCGGTGGCGGATCTGAAGGTTTTATTTTAATTTTAACAGAACCGGAAAATATAAACAGATTACAGAATAAAATGAGAGAGCTTTCTGAATTTGTTATACGTTTGAAGTTCGATGGAAAGGGAACCAGGTTAATAGAAAATTTTATTGATAGTGAAATCTAATTTTTCATTAATTTCGAGGGATGACTGCAAAGGTAAATTCCTACTAGTGAAGACCAGGAGGAAAGCAATATTGCCTCGAGCATCTCTGTAACCGAAAGCCCTATTTTCACATTAATGTATCCGAATAGTGCGAATATGCCGAAAATGATTATTACCAGTGACAGAATTCCTGAAATATAGCCGTAATAACTGAGGAATGGTTTAATTCTGTAAAGGCTGAATAATATTATTCCTATAGGTGTGAATATGAAGTATATCACTGCTATTGCCAGATGTATATTCCCAAAATTCTCATCAAAAATTCCTATCAAGAACAGGGATACTGCCCCGGTCATTATGAATGCAATGGAAAGCATTTTTACGGCAAGATATTTATAAAGAAATAAGGCAAATATGAAAATAGATATGCCACCGATGATCACCGCCGAATCAAAAATAAAAAAATATCTGTGTATGCCAAGGCTGCTCAAAGAATTCTTATACCATGAAAAATAGGGAGAAATACCAACATCAAGAAATATAAGTAAAATCGTAATAAGTGGTCCAATAAAACCAATCAGGAACTTTTTATTGCTCATAGAATGGTTAATATATAGTGCTAAAAAATCTTTTTATTTGAACAAAAGTTATAATTTATAAAAGTGACTCCTTTATTTCCTTTAATGCCTCTTCCCTACCGGCATATCCATGGAAAGTCATGAATTTCCCCTTTTCAAGTTCTTTATAATGCTGGAAGAAGTGCTTTATTTTATTTTTTAAGGCATCCCCGAAACTGTCTATATCCTTAATTGTAACTGAGTTAGGATCGACCTTGTCAACTGGAACTGCCATAACCTTATTATCAGACCCCTCCTCATCACTCATCTGGGCAATGCCTACAGCCCTGCATTTGACTATGGTACCGGATGGTATGGGAACCGATGCTAATACAAGAACATCCAGTGGGTCTCCATCCTTACCCCTGGTGTTTAATATAAAACCATAGTTTGTCGGATAAACCATGGATGTAAATAGTATCCTGTCCAGTACTATATTGTCAACTTCAGGTTTATATTCAAGCTTCGTGTTTGCACCCTGAGGTATTTCTATAAAAGCATAAAAAGTCTCAGGAAAGTCCCCTGTCTGTACATCAAATTTCATATAACCCAATGGTTTCTAGCTAAATAAGATTTTCCTTTAAGTAAGAAATGAATCGTATAAAAAACATGTATATTATCGTTGTTATAATTCTATTTATCGAAATCGCTGTTGATATCATTTAACAGGCACTGGAGGACCCGATGAAATTCTCTCTCCTTCTTATTTACCAGATCAATAATTTTTTCTGGATTGATCCTGAGATACGAATAATAATATCCTCCCTTTTCCATGCACTGTTTTCTTTTTGAAACCAGCTCAGACCTGACAAGCCGCTGTAGAGATCTGAAAACGGTGGTACGGTCTCTCTTTAACCGCAGTGCAATATCATCAACAGTCTCAGATTTTCCGGTTTCCAGTAAATAAAGCACATTGATATCACTGGGTGAGAGATCAAAAAAATACTCAAATATGTCACGACAAGTGGCGCTTTCATCAAGAATCTGGTTGAATGATCCCATACCTGTATATTACTAAGTTCTATATAATGATATTGCACAGCAAATACAATATCATACAATACAGTTATATATCCTTCATGAATATGGAATTAATCGGAGGCACATTAACAGTGTGTGTTCTCAGAGGTGTATAAAATGGAAAACAAAAATATATTCGGAAAAAATCCAGGAAAAGAAGGGCCGATTGAGTTAAACGATGGGAATTTTAAATCATTTGTAAGCTCTCCAAAGCTATCAGTAATAGATCTCTGGGCGGCATGGTGCGCCCCATGCAGGTATATTTCACCTGTTGTTGATGAACTCTCCAGGGAGTACGCAGAGATTGCAAATTTCGGTAAAGTTAATGTTGATGAGAACCCTGTTACATCAAGGGCCCTGAGAATAGAGAGCATTCCTACAATTATGTTCTTCAAAAATGGAAAACCTGTTGATGTGTCCATAGGTGTGGTTCCAAAGGAAGTCCTTGTTCAGAAAATCAAAAATCTGGCATAAAAGATCGAACATGGAAACCTATGATATTTTAATTATCGGCGGAGCCTCTGCTGGCCTTACCGCTGCAATATATTCAGCCCGGCAGGGGATGAAAACACTGGTAACCACCAAGGATATAGGTGGACAGGCGCTGTTGACCACTGATATCCAGAACTATCCCGGATTTGATATGATCGGTGGATTCGAACTTACCAATAAATTCAAGGAACAGGCAGTATACTACGGGACAGAATTTGTATACGACGAGGTCGTTTCCGTGGATATGGAAGATGACAGATTCAAAGTGAGAACTGGTAATTCGGAATTTTCTGCACTGTCCCTTATACTTGCCTTCGGTAAAACTCCACGAGATCTTAATGTTCCAGGAGAATCCAGGTTAAAAGGTCATGGAATTTCTTATTGCGCAATATGCGACGGACCACTGTTCAGGGGAAGAGAAGTGGCAGTGGTCGGCAATGGAAGTCATGCTCTTGAGGCTCTTGTGTATCTATCTTCAGTTGCAAGAAAAGTTTTCTATATCACAAACGCTAAGAAACTTGCCGGTGACGAATTATTGCTGGATACTGTCAACGGAATTAAAAATAAGGAGATTTATTTTGACAGCACCCTTGAATCAGTTAACGGTGAAAAATCCGTTGAATCAGTGACATTTAAGAATAAATCTTCAGGAAAAACAAATGAACTGAAAATCGACGCTGTATTTGCCGAAATGGGCTATATAGCAAAAACAGGTTTAGTTAAGAACCTTGTTGAATTGAACAAAGGCAATGAAATAGTCGTGGATAAATTCGGCAGAACCTCACATACTGGAATATTTGCCTGTGGAGATGTCACAGATACACCCTATAAGCAGGCAGTAATTTCTGCTGGTCAGGGAGCAACTGCGGCATTATCTGCATATAATTATGTCCAGAATCTCAAGGGCAAGGTTGCAGCAAAAAGTGACTGGAAACTTATAAAACATTAGTAAGCTAAAATAATCCTGTATTCTCCATAGTTCTAATTTTTTTATTATAATTCTATCATCACAGCATTTAATCCTTTAATTATATAAATTCCTTATACACGCAATTAATATATGTCATAATTTTAGATTATATTACTATTATAATTATATAAAATCTTTGTTTCTAAAACGAAAAACCTTTATACTATTTAAATATAGTACATATAGGTGTATTTATGGTTATAACGCACACCAAATTAAAAAGAAACTCTGTCGGGCTTCTCCAGGGTACTTTTCAATCTCTGGGGCAGGTGGCGCCTGCAGCCGATATAGCTATACTTCTTGTAGCGTCATTTTCCATCTCGGGCGCTCAGACAGTGCTTTCTGTAATAATTGGCTGGATAATATACGCATTATGGATGATAACTCCATATGAATTTTCTAAGTTAAAATCAAACTCTGGGAGTTATTATGCCTATGCAGCCGGTGCTACTGATAAGGGGCATTTTGGACCTATTACGGCATTGAGTTTCATGTACTATGATATTACCGGTGCTGCATTCGGAATACTGGGTCTTTCCAGTTTTATATTCCTGATGGCTCCTGAGGTAACGTCGATTCCATATCTCTGGATACTCTTTGCAGGTATATTTACTGCCTTCATCATCGTTGTTACATATCTTGGAATTAGACCCTCTTTAAACTATACAGCAATCACGGGATTGCTTGAAGTGATGTTCCTGTTAATAGGCTCAATAATTATAATTATAAAAGTGGGCGGGCACAATTCAGTCATTCCATTTGAAATATCCGGTCCATACAGTATCGGATTTTCATCTATCATGTTTGCTTCTGTATTCTCCATACTTGATTTTACAGGTTCCGGTGTTGTTACAACGGTATCAGAAGAGATTACAAAACCGAAAAAGAATATAGGGAAATCCATAATCTTTGCAATGATTCTTACAGCAATAGCACTTATTCCTGCAGCCTATGCATTGACAGTTGGCTGGGGTGTAAGTAGTATAACATCATTTTCTGCCCATCACGACGCGGGGTTAACAGTGTTTTATAACTATCTTGGGCCAGTTGGTCTAGTACTGCTGATAATATTTACAATCAACAGTTACTTTTCAAACGGAGTATCAAAGGCTACTGCCGTTAGCCGGTGGTGGTATTCAGCTGCCAGGGATAATGTTATTTTCCCTGCAACGGTAGGAAAGATCAATCCAAAACATCATTCGCCCGCCAATGCGGTTGTGATATGGGCATTGCTATCGTTCGTTCTTGATGTGACCATGGGGTTGATTTACGGTCCATTGAGTGCCGCTTTTGTTCTGGAGGCCGGAACCGGTATTTCCATAATCATCGTACATATGCTTGCAAATAGTTCCCTTACAATATACACCAAGAGGGTCAATAAATTCAGCCTATTAAAACATGGAATCCTTCCCACGGTGGCAACAATAGTAGGCCTTATAGTTCTTTACTACACTATGAGCGATATTTTCACAAAGTTTTTGACAGCGCCCAGTGCCGTAAACGATGCCTATTTCGCATCATTCATTGTAACCATAGTGTGGATACTTGCGGGTGGTCTTATAGTGACATTATATTATAAGAATAAGCATCCTGAAATACTAAAAGATGCCGGTGAATTCAATATGAAAACCCAGCAATAATAAATTTATATTTTTATCTTAAGTTGAAAATTCAAAATATTTATATTTAAACCTACATAACAAATTCAATGGATTTTCCTGATGAATATCACAGAATACTATGGTGGCTTCTTATGGCAACCCGCGGGGGAAATACAAGGGTAAAAATTATTGAGTATATTCATAAAGAACCAGGTAATATAAACCAGATATCGCTGGATCTGGGAGCCAATTACCGAACAGTGGAGCACCATATAAAAGTACTTCTTGATAACGGTATAATCAGGAGAGAGGGCCAGGGTTATGGAAGCATTTATTTTCTTTCTGATTATTACCAGAAAAATTATGAAATAATTATCAAAATGATCGGGAGTAAAAAGTAATAATTTTTATGGTTGTTTATTTCATTTTACAATTAATTTGTATATGAATTGTATATAATATTGAAATATGGTTATATCCTTGCTAGTTAATTCACAATAGATTAAAATGAATTGGAAAGTAATATCAGCAGTATTTATTGCACTGACAATAATCTTCGCAGGTGCATTTATAGGTGTGTACTATTTGGACAGCTCTGCTATAGCTAAAGAGAAGAAACAATTAGAAGTAAATGATGCTACCGAACTTGCAACGGAACACTGGAATCAAATAGCAATAGAGAATTCTTCACTGATCATGAAAGAATATGCGGGAAATGCAACATTGAACTGGGTAGGTGGACCACTCAATGGAACATATCACGGAACTTCAGCAATCAACACTACCTGGGGTAAGTTCTTTACGGCATGGCAGGCAGTATGGTTCTATGCATCTACAGGAACTACCAGCAATCCCATAGTCACAATAAATGGAAATACGGCAACGGTTACCGCAAATTTCACGCAGTTTGTTGTTCAGAGTTCATCCACACATGCATTTGAGTATATCAACACTACATACACTCTTGTGTACTATAATATGGATCATACATCAAGTAACAATGTTAATTACGAAATAATAAATGAAACATTCAAAATAACTGGATCAGGTAAGCTTTCTAGTCTGGAATAAAAAAATATATTAATATATTTTTATTCTTAATTTGTATACTGTGATAAAATATGGAAATATTCTGGATATCTGATATAATAATTGCTATATTCGAGCTGATTGCCCTTATTGTCCTGGCAGCAACATATTCCATATATTACAGAAAATACCGTGCAAAACTATACCTTCAGGTTATAACTTTTACATCAATTTTTTCTGTCCAGAGTGCTATAACCGTCTATATTTATTATTATTTTTCCAGGTTTCTTGGTGCCACTGTAGCTATTCCATTAATGGTTATAAGTATACTGGGCATAGCTGCCATAATTATGCTGTTCCGGTTCATGAGACAATAAGTCGTGAATATTTGCATTAAATTAATATCTCTTTGTTTAATAATGAACTATGGATATTTCTGAGGTTGAGATAGAAAGTCCCGAGGGTGTTAATGTAATAATTGGGTATTCCCATTTCATAAAGACTGTTGAGGACCTCAACGAAATCATAAAAACCGTAATACCTAACTGTGAATATGCAGTCGTCTTTTCAGAGGCATCCGGAGACAAACTGATAAGATTTGAGGGCAATAACCGGGAATTAATAGATGCTGGAATAAATAACATTAAAAATATATCTGCCGGCCATACGTTTATAATAATGCTTAAAAATGCATTTCCCATCAGCATATTACCTCAATTGAAGATGAGCCAGGAAATAGGAACCATATATGCAGCAACTGCAAATCCTCTGAAAGTGATAATAGCAAAAACAGAGAAAACTAATGCAATAATCGGGGTTGCGGATGGATATTCTCCTGTGGGTATAGAATCTGACGCAGACAAGAATAAACGCAGAAAGTTTCTGAGGGATATCGGTTATAAATCCTGAGGGCCCGTGGTGTAACGGATTATCATATAGGCCTCCGGAGCCTATAATCCGGGTTCGAATCCCGGCGGGCTCAATCTCTATTGCGTCCTATTTTTTCTATAATCCTATAAAAGACAAAATATTAACTATATGAAACAAACCTCATAATTTATCATTTTTTCCTTTCCTTTATATGCTAAAGTGCGAATTTACTGATCAGGGTTCTAAAAATATTGTATTAAATTTTTAATTGTAAAAATAGTTTTTATTGTTTATTTTCTATTGTAAGTATTTTATATAAATATATAAACTGTATCAAAAATAGGGTAATAAAGGATATGGACATACTATATGAAAATATATTATTTTCTGAAAATAAAAATTCAATACCTGAAATACCAGCAACTATAACCAATATAATCGATATAAAGGTCATAACTGATAGCATATTATCATGTTTCATTACAGATGACATGAATATGAAAATAGACAATCCTAAAATAAGGAATCCCACCATCATATGAATCATTATTATCATCGGTATATTGAATACAATCATGGATAGCGAATTTATTACATTAAATGAAACAAATAAATTAACATACATACCAAGAAAGAACTGTAATACAAGCACGGCAATCATCATAAAAATGGCCCGTGTAATACTTTTATTATTAATATTATGCATCATCATTTTTTTCATCATCATTAAAATGATATTAGGCTTTTATATTTAATAATTACTATATAATAAGTAAGGTATGTTGGATAATTCATTCTGCCAGAAATTTCAATTCATTGTAAATTCCATGGATTGATTAATTTTTTATGGCGCCAAAAGCAATGACTTTTGGATTAAATAGGAATATAATAAGATATAGGTACTACAATTATAGAAAGGATTATTCAGAAAGTTATAACCCGGCAATGGATAATTTCTTTGATTACAGCATATTAAGCAGATGGAGGGAACTGTTAGAAGAGAGCAATTACCGGATAAATGGATAGCCTATATCTTACCAGTGATCTTATATTATCAATCTTATTTGAAATAATATATTTCCTTTAACCCACACTTCCTTAATTCATCAGCAAGTTAAAAGAATTCTTTCTGTCTGTTTTCGTATAATTGATTGATATCCCTCGGAACTTTTGCAGGACTTATCAAGTTAACGATATAACCAAGCATTGACAGTTCCTTACTAAGATATTTACCAGAAGTTGAAGAATCTATTACAGCATCATGATCCTTATATAAAGATAACAACCCACCGACCATCTCCATATTATTTCATTCGTACTATAATATCTCCATTATCCTCTATTGCAGTACCATATACGGAATTTACGTAGAACCAAATGGATTACAATTTAATCACCTCTAGGTGATTCTGTGAGATTTAGAATTGTAGGCTCGAAGAACTCCTATTCACCTTATTAACTATTAATGAAGTATGAAATCGAGTTGAGTGGTGACTATTCTAAATAACTGCCTCGAAGCTCAAATATACTAACAAGCGCCCCAGATTATCACAGAATATTGTCATATAACTGAGCCCAAATATGGTTTTTCACTATTTCTTGTATTATTACATAATTTTAAGTATACGTTCATATTCGTATTCTGTGTCAGTATCCGTTCTTTATGGGGCAAATATAGATAGGGATTTTACAGAAGAATTTAATTTTATAGAAAAACTCTTTTCGATCCATAGTGAAATTGTATGGGATGGAGAAGGAAATATGAATAGTTACAAAGAAGAAGAAAATACCGAAGAACTTGCCAAATATTTTCCTGAAGAGTCATTTAAAAGTGATCTTGCAACACGGTATATGCATTCAATCGGCAAATCATCTGTTGAAATATTAGAATCAAGGATTGGTTTACACATACCAATTGTGGATGGAGTTGTTTTTCCTGATAACAGCAATATAAATGCAATAATTAATGGCATTTTAAATTCTGGCAAAAAAGCATTAATATACGGTGGCGGAACAAATGTTTCCGGCTGTTTCAGAATTAAACCGGGAAAGGGAGTAATAGCAATAAACACTTCAAAATTAAATAATATTTCTATTACCGGTAATATCATAAGTGCCGGTTCAGGCATAACAGGACCTGAACTTGAGAAAGTAGCGAACGCTCACGGACTGACATGTGGGAACTTTCCAGAATCTTTCAATTATTCAACTTTTGGAGGATGGATAGCGACAATGGAAAATGGCCAGGAATCTAATCAGTATGGAGGCATAGAAAATTCAGTAATATCCGTTAAAGTTCTTACTTCTAAGGGCGAAATATCCG
Source organism: Thermoplasmata archaeon (assembly GCA_021797025.1). Next base: position 4,530 of record JAKAAK010000039.1, on the reverse strand, counting down.
ATAATAAAGTCCCCAGAGAGGCAGCAGGCTTACAGGTGAAAACGGCTGTAACCGGAAGCGAGGGAAAATATGGCATAATTCTCGGTGCAACTATCAAAGGCTTCAAACTTCCTGATAAAAAATACTTCTCCTCTTATTCTTTTAAAACCTTTGAGGAAGGCATAGAGGCTATAAAAAATATGAAAAGATATCCTACGGTACTTAGACTTTCAAATGAAACAGAAACCATGATAGCCTTGATGTCTGGAAAAAATACTGGAATGAAAAAAATATTTATGGATTATCTTGGTCTTCGCGGCGTAAAAAATGGGGCTATGATGATTATGGTAAACAACGATTACCAATTTAAAGAAAAATTGATCGGAGGGATACCTACCACGGCTTATCCTGCAAAGATGTGGGCAAGGGATCGATACAGCAGACCGGCACTTGCCAATATACTCTGGAAACATGGATATATACCGGACACTCTTGAAACATCCTGTCAGTGGGATAAAATTACAGAACTTTATAATAACACTGTGGAGTCTTTCAGGGCTGCTGAAAGGGAAAAGGGTTTCACGGGCATCATAATGGCACATATTTCACATATTTACCACACCGGTGCGTGTATATATTTTACATATATAATCAGGTCTGAGAATTCTCTGGAAGACCTTTTATTCGTCAGGAAAACTATCATGAATAGCATTTTAAAGAACGGGGGTGCAATCACCGATCATCACGGATCAGGAACACTCTTCAGCATATATAAAAATCCGGAAAAGCTAAAAATGCAGAATATGCTGAACGATGAATTATTTACAGGGTGGCAGGATGGACAGTGAATTTTCATCTTCTACAAGGACAATAGCGCTCAATGATCTTGATAGAAAAGATTTTGAAGTAACAGTAATCGGAGGCGGCATCACAGGTGCCGGAATAGCAAATATTCTGGCTGAAAATGGGATAACAACATTACTTCTTGAAAAGGGAGATTTCGCAAACGGGACCAGTTCCGGTTCCTCGAAACTGGTACACGGGGGGCTTCGGTATCTTCAATCCGGAAGATTTGTAGAGGTATATAGGCTGCTGCATGAAAGAAACTATCTAATAAACCATACAGACATAGTCAAGCCCCTGGAATTCCATATTTTAACAGGGGCAAAAATGTGGAGCCCTGTGGAACTGGGGATTGGCATAAGCATTTATAATGCTATGTCTGGAAAAAATCCCCTAGTAAGGCATCATCACAATAATGGTGAATACCCCGGAGAAATAAGTGGATTCTATTCATATATTGATGGAATCACAGTAGATTCTGAACTGGTAATATACAATATCATATCGGCATACAGGCATGGTGCTATTTGCCTGAACTATTCCGGGGTAACCTCCATAGAAAAATTAGATGAGAGGTACCGGGTCAGAATTCAGGATACTCTATCAGGTAAATTTTATAATATTTCATCAAAAATACTGATAAATGCTGCAGGTCCCTGGGGAAATAACATATTAAAACTTGCAGCATTGCCGGAAGAGAAAAATTTTAGATTGAGCAAGGGCATACACCTTGTATTTCCATTCACAGTATGGAACAGAAAAAATGCGGTGGTAATCAAATCACCTATAGATGGAAGGCAGCTATTTATCATACCCTCCGGAGAAGTGGCATATCTGGGCACAACAGATGTATTCGTTACAGATCCCGAAGATTTTTCGGTACAGAAGGAAGATATAGAGTATCTTATTGATAGTGTAAAGGATTTATTTCCGGATTTTACCTCTGAAAAGATTACTGCTACCTTTTCCGGAATCAGGGTGCTCCTCGGATATGGAAATGATCCTGGCAAAATATCCCGGGATTTTAGCATAAGGGCAGACGGAAATTTTATATCGGTGCTTGGTGGCAAAATTACCGATTACCGTGTGGGTGCCAGAAAAACTGCGAAGATAGTATCTAAATTGCTGGGAAAGAAAATGAAAATCAAAAATATGCCTTATATAGATTATTCAAGAGAATCCGATGATGTTGATCATATTATTAAATACGAATGCCCGGTAAAATCCGAGGATATACTTAGAAGAAGATTAGCAGTCAGGATATATTCTACTGACTCCGGAAAATCTATGGAAGATGGCATAAGGAAAAAAATGGGGGGTATTCATGAGGATACACATACTGGTAAATAAATATGCCGGGGCTGGAAAGGCGCCTGAAATAATGGAAAATATTAAGCCATTGCTTGAGGGTCATGATGTAACCACTTCATACACGGAAAAAACCCCTGAGAATTTTATTGAATATATAGAAAGCAACGGGGATATAAACTACCTGGTGGCTATCGGCGGAGATGGTACCATGAATTATGCAGTTCAGGCCCTGGCAGGAAAGAATACGATTCTGATACCTATTGATGCAGGCACCGGTTCTGATCTGTCCAGAACTATCGGAAGGGTAAATGTTTCCCATTTGAATGAAATTATATCCAGCCAGCATTACAGGGAAATAGATCTGGCACGGATTCAGGTAAATGGTACATCAAAATATTTTGCGAATATAATGGAATCAGGTCTGGGAGGAAATGTAATGTTGAAGGTAAACTCCGTTAAGAGAAGAACATCATTAACATTTATGTCTGCTATCCTGGCTTCTCTGATATCGGCACAGCCGGTAAAAGCTACTGTTAAAATAGAAAATGAATCTATAACAGCTGATATACTGGATTTAATTATCGCCAACGGGCAGTATTATGGAAAGGGAATTCATGCTTCCCCTGATTCGGATATGGGCGATGGCTTCCTTGATGTACATTTAATAAAGTTCATGCCAAAGTATAAGGTTATGATGAGGCTTAATTCCCTGAGAAATGGAAGTTATACCTCATATCACGAGGTCATCAATAGAAGGGCCAAATCAATTCATGTCATATGTCAATCCACGGTTGAGATAGATGGGGAAACCATGAAGGTTGATGAGTATACTGTATCCGTATGCCACAATGCTCTTAAAATATTCCCGCTGAATCATTAATAGATTCCGGGAAAGGTTATATAATAAATTGGATTGAATAATAATGAAGTGTTTTTAACATTTCACTGATTTTATGGTGATAAAAATGTATAATATAAGAAACAGAGTATGCATAGTTACAGGGTCCGGCAGGGGAATAGGAAAGGAAATAGCCATTAAACTGGCGCAAGAGGGTGGAAAAGTTGTTATCAATGTGAGAAAACACGTTGACGAAGGAGAACGGACATTAAAGGAAATACAGAAGTTCTCTTCGGGAATACTGGTTACAGCCGATGTGAGCACAGAAGAGGGCAGAGATCGGCTTTTTGACAGGGCAGAAAAGGAAATGGGAACTCCGGAAATACTCATCAATAATGCCGGTGTGGGAATTCTGGAGCCACTGGGGAACATTCAGGAGAAAAACCTGGAATTAATGTTCAGAACTAATCTGTTCTCTCCACTGAGGTTATCTGAAAAATTCATGAAAGATTCACATGGAGGTGTGATAATCAATATGGCATCCCTGGCAGGAATAACTCCATTTCCGGGGCTTGCAGTTTACGGAAGCACGAAAGCAGCCCTTATAGGGTTGACAAAATACATGTCACTGGAAATGGCTCCGCATGGAATAAGGGTAAATGCGGTTGCCCCGGGTGTAGTCAAAACCAGGATGGGGGATAGCCTTCTCAGCCTGATGAATCTTGATGATTCTGAATTCTCAAAAAAATTTACACTGACAGGGAAGCTGATAACACCTGATGAGGTTGCTGATTCTGTTATATTCCTCATAAAAAATGAATCAATTACCGGACAGGTTATTACCATAGACTCCGGAAGTACACAGATGGCCACAGATTATTTTAGATAAGTAATCTATCAAAATTATGGTATAACTTCCTGATAAAAACATTAATATATTTATGGTACTTAATTTATTATGGAAAGTAGAAAATATTTTATAATAATTAATTCCGGTATATTTTGTATTGCAGGGGGTGTATTTTGAATGTGGTATTTCAGATCACCCGAAATCATCTTCGGAGAAGAATCCCTTTCTTATCTTGAAACACTGGGAATCAGGAAGGCAGTAATAGTTACAGATAGAAATATCTCCGCAGCCGGTATGGTAGACAGGGTAAAAGCAAATATGCCTGATACTGAATGCATGGTAATTGACGATATACCCGAAGAACCCAGGTATACAGATATAGCAGGGCATCTGGATAAAATCGATGCATTTGCACCGGACTACTTTATAGCTGTGGGAGGAGGTTCGTCTATTGATAGTGCCAAAATTTTATTCTTCAAACATGAAAGACCGGACCTGGAATTTTATGACGTTACTCCGCTGGTAAAACTTAACCTGAGAAAGAAGAGCAGGCTCATTGCCATACCCACAACAAGTGGAACCGGATCTGAATGCACATGGGCTGCGGTAATTACAGATGAGAAAGAAAAAAGGAAGGATGAACTGGCCTCACCGGAGATCATGCCCGATTATGCCATACTTGACCCGGAAATGGTCAGAACGCTTCCTA
>JAKAAK010000038.1 GCA_021797025.1 Thermoplasmata archaeon | reverse complement strand
CAATACTTTTGCATTTATCCTGAAAACAACCTCGATTTGTAGTTCTTTTTGATAATTAGAATCTCCTTTATAGCCCTGGAACATTCACCTATTGTCTTTAAAATCCTTCCAAACAGTTTCCCTGATGTTCTTATCATAATGGAGAGGAGGGTATAGGCGGCCATAGTGATCCTTTCGTGTATAAGCGACCCTTCACTATCACGTACCTGGTAATCTCCCAGACCTAAAGCCTTTGCATCCTTATGAAAGTTTTCTATTGACCATATTATGCTCCATGCATTTATTATTTCTTCACATGAAAGGTAATCTGATGCTATGAATTTCTTCCTCTTATTATCAGGGTTGTAGAGAATTATAAGATTTACCTGTTCACCATTGGATAGATATACTGTAAACTCCCTCTGGAGCGGGAACTCCCTTAAAGTATCAGAATCCTTTTCATGCATGATGAATGTTGATTCAACAATCTCGTCCATGGTGTAAAACAGATCACTGTTCCTTATCATCCTTCCAATATTATCAAAGGATGCCTTCCTGCTGGATTTTAATTCAGTGACATAATTACCGCCCAGGAACCTTATGCCTGAGTACCATGAATCAGCAACCTTGCCTGCTACATTGAAGTTGTTTTCTGCTGTATTGAATATCTCTGACATGATCTCAAGCTTTGTTTTAAATTCTTTTTCATACATCTTTTTTATGTAAAGCCCTGTAAGGAATGGGTAGAATGCATCGGTATCAAGGTCGTATAGCCCGGAGGTAACGGATTGGTGTGCAGGCACATTGCTTCCTGATGCATGGTCAAAGAACCATCCTACATACTCCATGACCTTTGAACCGGGATGACCCAGTATTGTATCATCACCTATGAACATAACACTGTGGTTTCCTATTACTGTTTTCAGGAATTCAATATAGTTCTGTTCCAGTAGTGGTGAATCTATTCCATGGAATGCCCTGTTGACTGTGCTCTGATTATATTCCGATACAAGTGATGAAATACTGGATATGCTCTTCCTCCTGTTCTCAGGAGGGATCATCATTCCGGGAAGGTATTCACGGAAGTGCTTTCTCACAGACCTCTTCATTCCACATGTCATGGTATCAGAAAATTTACCTATTCGTTTAGTAAGTTCAGCTACAGAAACTGTTGAAGTCATACCAATGTCCTGCAAACATTGTATTCTGGCTTATATCTTTTCACTTTAAGGGTCATTTTGCAAAACTATTGTATAATTTATGGACTGACGGAACCTAATAACAATACTCATATATGTATAATCAATATTATAAGTAATGGTAGTACGAGATTATTCACTGTACATTAAAGGTTTAATGCATGAAAATAACAGGAAAAATGATGTTGATAAACCGGTTTCCATATGGAAGGAGCTGGATCGGCTAAGAGGTTACCCGGAAAAAACCATGGTATGCATTTTCAGGACTACAGGCTGTGCATGGTATAAATTCACAGCATGTTCCATGTGTGGTTACTTCAATGATACATCCCCTGATATAATAGATGAAAATTTAATGCACCAGATAGATACACTCTATGATTCTCTGGAAGATACCAAAGTTTTAAAGATTTTTACTTCTGGAAGTTTTCTTGACCCGAATGAGGTGCACCCGGCTGTAAGGGACTATTTCATTGAGAGAATGAAGGGCAAGGTTGATAAATTATTAGTTGAATCAAGAACAGAGTATATAAGACCTGAAAATTTAGAATCATTCCAGAAAGCAGGAATGGATTTGCGTATTGCCATCGGTCTTGAAAGTGCAGATGATTACATCATGAAATATTCCGTAAATAAGGGAAGCACATTGAAAAAATTCATTGATGCAGCAACGATACTGGGTAAGCAAAAAATAGAATTGAGAACTTACCTCCTATTCAAACCACCCTTTATCTCTGAAAAAATGGCTATGGAAGATATAGTAAAATCCGTAAAAGCTGTTGCACCATATTCTACCGATATATCCATAAATCCAATGAACATACAGAAAAACACACTTGTGGAAAGACTATGGAAAAAAGGGTTGTATAGGCCGCCGAGGCTTTATTCCCTAGCAAAACTGTTAAAAGAGCTGGGAGATAAATATCCTGTTCTTTCATATCCCACAGGGGGCAACAGGGAAAGGGGAGTGCATAACGATAAATATGATCGGGAACTTCTTGATTTAATAGTTCAGGGGTCTCTGGATCATGATTTTAAACCCCTTTCAGAATATTACAATTCACTGGATCTGGATAAATATAATTACCAGCTCGAGCTCGAGGATAGAATGTTCTTCCAGGGCGACTATGATACCCTCCTGAAAAGGCTTTCCTCTTCATCTATTACCTATTAATTTTTTAAGATATGCGATTCTCTCCTCCATTTCATCAATTATTATCTGGGCATTTTCATTGTACCTTATGGTGTCAAGTAATATTTCCTGATTTTCGTTCTGTTTTATGGATAAAAACTCAAGTAATTTTTTGTGTGAGTTTGTTTCTATTTTTGATTCAGAAGCATCGCAAATATATGAAAGTATGTAAGGCTTAACCAGAAGTTCCCCCATAAGTTCATCGTGTTGGTCTGCAGTCAGGGAAATAATATTGTACTCTCTGAATAATCCAGAAATAATATTTATAGACTTTTCAGTGGATATGTCATTTATAAATATTATGTCCTTATTTGCCCGGTACGAAGATGGCCCGAACATCGGATGAATGCTTATAATTGTTCCAGAATATTTTTTCACTGGCGACTTAACAGATGTCAGATCCACAAATGCCCTGTAATCCGGATATTTATTGATAATGTCCAAGGTAACATTTAACGGGACAGCAAGAAAGGCAATATCTGCCTCTTCAAGCTCCCTATTCATGGTATTATCTCCGATATCGATACCTCTTGAGTCTGGAAAAATACCCATCAATGTTTTTCCCAGCCTCCCTTTTGAACCTATAATAAGAATTTTCATTTTACTCTATTACAATGCTGTATATTCTGTTTTTATTTTCAATGAATCTTTCAGATATAAGCAGGGAGTTATCGCGTAATATTATATCCTGTATGGCACCATCCAGATTAATTATAATATCTGGGTTATCCACATAATCCACTATATGATGACCTGATCTTCCCATTGTTTCAGATATACTCTTATTTTTGCACTGTATCAGTGAACCGGGATTAAAAATGCTGGCTAATAAAAATATGAGATTATCATACTCGCCGGAGTATTTGATATACCTGATTCCGTTTATTATTTCAGTATAGTGTAATGAGCCGGGATCAATATTTGGCTTTTCCTCATAGTGTATGGAAAATTCGAAGAGAATATTCAGGACAGATTCTTCAAAGCCATCGGATGATAGTGTTTTTAATATCTCTATTTCCCTTTCCCTGTTTCTGATGCTCATGCCTTTTGAATTCTTGACATCTCCAATTTTTTCTGCTAATTCCTTTCTTTTTTCCAGCAATTCCAGTATTTCCTTTGAATTAAGGTAAATATCACCCCTTAAATTATCCAGTTCATTTATAAATTTCATCACCTATGATAGAGTATATCTATCATGTATAAATATTTTCCAATTAACTGTATATAACAACAAACTTTAAATTGCCAGGAATTATAACAAATTCATTGAAGCTCAGTAACCTCGGGGAACGGGAAATTATAGATATACTTGCAGGAAAGCATCGTGATATTGATGACTGCGCTGTACTGAAATGCGGTGACATGGATCTTCTTTTATCATCCGACCTTATAACACGTGCAACGCATCTACCGGATGGTACTCCTCCATTCCTCGCAGGAAAATTCTTTGCTGCCATTAATCTCAGTGATATCGCTGCAATGGCTGGAATTCCTGAAGGAATGCTAATATCCATTTCAGTTTCACCTGAATACGATATAAAATATCTACAGGAATTTTACCGTGGAATAAATTATGAGCTTTCCAGGTTCAATGCCCGTATACTCGGCGGTGATACCAAGGAGGGAACGGATTTTACTGCTTCAGGAACAATAGTTGGAAGGCAGAAGGCAGAACTTATAAGAAAAAGATCATTTATAGCACCCGGGCAGGACGTATATGTAACCAATTCACTGGGGACTGCAGGTTCAGGTTATATCCATTATAAATACAGCAATGACAAGGAAACCGGGATAAAACAAATGCTGGATATCGAACCGAGAATAGAGGAGGCACAGAAGATAAGCAGGCACGGTGCAAAGTTCATGATGGATCTATCAGATGGCATATACGCATCTATTTACCAGATGTTCAGGGATTTCGGTACTGGATTCCGGGTCTATATGGAAAAAATTCCTGTTGCGCCCTCAGTCATAGAAGCCTCTCGGATTTCTGGATTTTCAGTAGAGGATATAGCCCTATCATTCGGGGGTGATTATGAGCTATTCTTTACCGTTGATAAAGATGATAACAAATCTTTTATGGAGGCAATGAAACAGGAGAGTATAGATGTTCACAGGATAGGAGAAACATATAGCGGATTTAATGAAATATACGATGGCTCATGGCATGCTATAAAGAATCGTGGCTATGAACATTTCATGGGTGTTCCCCTTGATAAATGATGTGGAAAAAGTAAATATTTATATAGGAAATATTTATATAGAAGAACAAATATACTTATGATGAACCATAAAGAATATAACAGGCCCCTTGAATTCGACATTGAACAGGTAAGGAAGAGAAATAAGATGAAGGACAGGGAAGATATGAAAAAATATAAGGAACTGTATAATACAACAGTGGCCGATCTCAACGATTACAAAAACCTCTACGTTCGCCAGAGAGTAGAAATGGAAAACTACTCGAAATACAAGGAAAAGGAGATTAACAGTATACGCAAGAATGCCAGCAGTGAACTTGTCAGGGAACTCCTGCCTGTTCTTGATACTCTGGATGCAGGTATAGCCCATGACCCGAAACTGGAACCCGTAAAAGCCCAGCTTCTAAAGGTATTGCAGGCCCATGGTCTGCAGGTGATAGAGGCAAAGGGAAATAAGTACGATCCCAATATAGAGGAGGCAGTAGGGGTTCTGGATCAGGGAGAGGATGGAACTGTCCTTGAAGAGGTTCAGAAGGGTTATACACTGAATGGGGATGTCCTGAGGACATCAAAAGTAATAGTTTCAAAAAGGTGAAAAAAATGAGTAAAATAATAGGTATTGATTTAGGTACAAGCAATTCGGCAGCAGCCGTAGTGATTTCAGGGAAGCCAGAATCTATTCCGGCAGCAGAAGGTGTCTCACTGGGTGGAAAATCTTTTCCCAGTTATGTGGCATTTACAAAGGATGGCCAGTTACTGGTGGGAGAGCCCGCAAGAAGACAGGCACTTTTGAACCCCGAGGGAACCGTATACGGTGCAAAAAGAAAAATGGGAACTGATTTTAAATATAAAATATATGGTAAAGAATATACACCACAGCAGATCTCTGGATTTATTCTGCAGAAGATTAAAAAGGATGCGGAGGCTTTTCTGGGAGAGCCCGTAAAGGATGCCGTCATAACCGTTCCTGCTTATTTCAATGATAATCAGAGGCAGGCAACCAAGGATGCAGGTGCCATTGCCGGCCTTACAGTTAAGAGAATTATAAATGAGCCCACAGCCGCATGCATGGCATACGGTATTGATAAATTGAATGAAACATTGAAAATTCTTATTTACGACTTTGGAGGAGGAACACTTGATGTAACAGTCATGGATTTCGGCCAGGGAGTATTTGAGGTTATGTCCACATCAGGAGACACAAAGCTCGGGGGAACTGATATGGATGAGGCCATAGTTAACTTCCTTGCTGATGATTTCAAATCCAAGGAAGGAATAGACCTCAGAAAAGACAAATCAGCATATATAAGACTCAGGGACGCTGCAGAAAAAGCAAAAATAGAATTATCAACTGTTCTTGAATCCGATATAAATCTACCTTATATAACGGCAACACAGGACGGACCGAAACATCTGGAATACAAACTGACAAGGGCAAAATTAGAGGAATTAATAGCCCCTATAGTAGGAAGATCTGCCGAATCTCTTAACAAGGCACTGGAAGGCGCCAAGTTATCAAAGGGAGATATTGATAAAATCATCCTTATAGGCGGTCCTACAAGAATGCCATATGTAAGAAAATATGTTGAGGATTACTTCGGGAAAAAGGCAGAGGGAGGAGTCGATCCAATGCAGGCTGTCGCAACAGGAGCTGCAATACAGGGTGCAGTACTCATGGGTGATATCAAGGATATAGTTCTTATAGATGTCACACCATTGACACTTGGAATAGAAACAGTCGGCGGTGTAATGACACCATTAATCAGTGCCAATGCAACAATTCCAACAAAGAAGACCCAGGTATTCTCAACAGCTGCAGATATGCAGACAGCAGTGGATATACATATTGTTCAGGGTGAGAGGCCACTTGTAAAGGATGATGTATCCCTGGGTAATTTCACACTTACAGGTATAGCTCCTGCTCCCAGAGGAATTCCACAGATTGAGGTAACCTTTGATATAGATGCGAATGGAATTCTGAACGTTTCAGCCAAGGATAAGGGAACAGGAAAATCCCAAAGTATATCAATTAGTGCTTCAAACAAGCTGTCAAAGGAAGAAATAGAGAAAATGAAAAAGGAAGCCGAACAGTTTGCAGAAGAGGATAAAAAGGAAAAGGAAACCATTGAGACACTGAATAGTGGTGAATCACTGGCATACACTGTGGAAAAAACAATAAATGAAGCCGGAGATAAACTTGACAATGAAACCAAGGATAAAATGAAGGGAATCATTAAGGATCTCAAGGATGCTGTGGAAAAGAAGGATGCCGATAAGGTCAAGGAATTAACAGAGACACTTACAAAGGAAATGACTACAGTATACCAGAAAATGGCACAGGCACAGCAGCCCGATCAGGGAACAGAACAGCAGGGAGAACAGAACGAATCCCAGGAACAGAATGCAGATGATCAGAATACGGAGAATCCAGGTGATGATTCCGATGACCATGGAAATGATGATAATACTGTAAATACTGATTATAAGGAAAACCAATGAGTTAAAATGGCAACAGATTACTATAGTGTCCTTGGTGTGGACAGGAATGCCTCGCAGGATGAAATCAGGGCAAAGTTCAGGGAACTTGCTAAAAAGTACCATCCGGATGTTAATGCCGGAAGCAAGGAAGCTGAGCAGAAGTTCAAGGCGGTAGCGGAAGCCTATGAGGTGCTTTCAGATCCACAGAAGAGACAGCAGTATGATGCCACAGGGTCTACAACTTTTGGTGGTGCCGGTGGTTCAGGAAGTTCCAGCTTCAACTGGGAGGATTTTTCACATTTCGATGATATCAACGATATATTCAGCAAAATATTCGGTGGCGGGGGGTTCGGCGGTAGTAATTCCGGCGGCTTTTACGGAGGGTATGACTCACAGCCGGACCTAGATGTTTACATAAAGGTAAATGTAACCATGGAAGACGCATACTACGGTGCGTCAAAACCCATTAAATTCAGAAGGAATGCAATGTGCGAGGTATGTAATGGTACCGGTGCCGAAGGTGGTGTGCTTATTACATGCCCCACCTGCCATGGCACAGGAAAGGAGAGAATATCCAGGGGTCAGGGGTTCTTTAATTTCGTGCAGGTTGTTGTATGCCGTACATGCAACGGAAGGGGAAAAATACCAAAAACTCCCTGTAAGGCCTGCAATGGGAAAGGATATATCCCAAAAATGGAGAATATATCAATTACAATTCCGAAGGGCGTTGATACAAATACAAGGCTGAGAACCCAGAAGCTTGGGAATTCATTCGGTGGTGTCACCGGTGATTTATATGCTGTTATATACGTTCAGCAGAACCCGAATATCAAACGGACCGGAGATAATCTGTATGTTAAAGAATCCATAGATTTTCCCACCGCTGCACTTGGTGGAACTATCCAGATACCATTATTCAAGGAGAATTTTAATCTGAACATTCCTGCGGGCAGTCAGCCCGATGACGTTTTAAGGATAAAAGGTGCAGGAATGCCAAGGTTGACATCCCATGGAAGCGGTGATCTTTTGGTAGTTCTGAAGTTGCAGGTTCCTAAACACCTATCAGCCAGGGAAAAAGAACTCATTGAAGAACTTAAGGGAGAACCTGTCAAGAAATCCTGGTTCCATATATAAATTCCATTTTAACTATCTATATTTCAATCGATATGAAATATTAGAATAAATCGGTTTCTGAACATAAAGAAAGTATTTCAATGCACTGGTTAGAAAAAAAATTCTACTGCTGAAGATGTATAATATACATATTGGTAAATAATATTTTAATTATCATAGAGTATTATATTAAAAAATTCGAATTATTTCAATTTAACACCAACTCTTATTTATACGTGTTAGTGAATGTCATTTAAACAGATAATTAATCTAATCATTTCAATTTTTTGAATATTTGCTGCAAAAAAACTATTTTTTTTAGAGAAATATCGAAAAATCAACGATAAATTATATTAATTATTTTTGACTTACTATTTATGCTTAATGAGGTATTTTTTTCATTGAATCCGGATAGTATATCATGGTTAAATACTGGCAATAATGGATGGATGCTAACTGCAGCAACGCTCGTCGGCCTTCAAAGCATTCCCGGCCTTGCACTGTATTATGCAGGATTAACGAAGAGAAAATATATGGTTAATGCGATGATGATGGCACTTTATGCCTTTGCTGCAGTCCTTATAATATGGGTAATAGCGGGGTATAATTTTGGATTCGGCACTTCAAGTGCGCTTAAAATAGATGGATATTATATCTTTGGTATACCATTCCCGGCAATGAGTGGGTCTTTTATAGGCGGCCAGGCTATTGTGGGACCGCAGAAACAGGCACTCAGCATTCCCAACTCAACATTAATATTCTTCCAGTTTGTTTTCGCTGCCATAACTCCAGTTCTTTTAATGGGAGGCATACTTGAAAGGATGAGTTTTAAAGCATGGATGATATTTGTTCCTGTATGGTCACTGTTCGTGTACAGCCCTGTTGCATACTGGCTATTCGCCGGTGGGTGGCTAAATCAAATGGGTGCTGTAGATTTCTCAGGGGGTTATGTTATACACGTAGATGCTGGTATAGGCGCCCTGGTGGCTGCCATGGTTATAGGTCCAAGAATCAAGGAAGAGATGCATATGAAAGCCAATAACCTTGCCCTTGTTATGCTCGGTTTGGGACTTATATGGCTCGGGTGGGACGGATTCAATGGCGGTGATCCATATGGCAGTACCATAGATGCAGGCATTGCTATAATAAATACAAATGTGGCTACAGCGGTCAGTATGATAACATGGATGTTTATGGATATGAAAGTATTCAAAAAACCATCTTTAATAGGAGCATCGGTCGGTGCAATTGCCGGGCTTGTGGGAATAACTCCAGCAGCCGGTTATGTAAATATATACGGAGCCATGGTTATAGGTATTGCCACCGGGATAATTCCATGGATATTTTTATATAAAATAGAACCAAAATTCAAGGTAGACGATACCCTCGGAGTGTTTTCATCCCATGCCGTGGCAGGTGTGGTCGGCGGATTACTCACCGGTGTGCTTGCGGACCCTGTGGTCACACAGTACGTAGACCCGGGATTAAGAGGTGCAATATATGGAAATTTTTATCAGCTCGGAATACAGGCATTTGCAGCACTTGTAGTAATAGCCTATGTTTTTGCCTTAACATACGGAATATTGAGATTAATCGGAGTATTTATCCCTCTAAAAGAAACTGATGAAAAACTGAAGATCGGCGATTTGGCAATACATGGGGAATCAGGTTTCGATATGTCATATCCTCCTTCCGTTGCTGAAATAAAAAGATTTAAAGAGGAGGAAAAGGCGAGAAAAGTTGAGAGTGAAGAAAAATCTTGAAACCTATATTTTTAATAATTTTTGAATTATCATTTATCTAAATAAAAAAATTAGTTTATGGAGAGTTTAAGTATTCTCTCCATGTGGTTCCTTCCATCATGGGGTTCAGTAATCTTATGTAGGGACCCCTTATTAATGTGTCCAGAACCTTGTCGTGTATTTCTCTTGCAGGATGTGCAAACAGTACTCTTCCTATTCCGAACATTGCGTCATTAGGACTGGCCCATTCCATATGCACCCTGTATTCTGGAGGTGTGGGCTTTGCTTCATCGTACTTGAATGAACCTTCCTGCTGGGTTGGCACTTCACCGCCGGATTCCAACGATTCATGTATGCCCTTAGATTTGAGCTGGAATGATCCTACAGCGGATACTCCTATTTCTTTCAGTATCATGTAGCCCAGGAATCCGGGTGCATTCTGGAAGTCTTTCATTACTTCAACTATTGTTGATTCAAATTCCTTCTCGCTCCCTTTCTTTACAGTGTGTTCTGACAATGCAATTGTTCTCTGTCCATAGGGAAGTGAAATCGGGGGTACTCCTGATGGGTCTCCTGCAGCGAATTTTTTCCCGAACATTACTGTGAAATCTGCCATTTCTGTGTTTAATGGCATGCTTGCATCGACGATTTCATACAATGGCTCCCATGGTCCATAGACTACCTGTGAGAGGCAGGATGAGCACAATCTGAATATTGAAGAGAAGTTGTCCCTGTGCATATCCTCATGATCTTTAATGCTCTTCCACATTGTGTACTGATACACATTCATTGTATCCATCTTGGTCATATCCATGGAGCCTCCGCCCCATCTTGTTCCCATGGGTATTATACCGAATTGCATATGGTTCTGGAAACCAACAAAACCTGGATGCCTGGCTGTTACCTGGCAAACTTTAGGACCAACCTGCTGGAACATCTGCATGGTCGTATCGTTGTTCAACATCTCGACCTCATTTATTGCTACATACGGTTTAGGCATTTTTTATCACCATATTTCAGATAATTATGTCATATATAAGGTTTATTATTCACAAACATGACTATTTCTAATTATTAATACTATTCTTTGAATTCTATCTAATTATGAAATATTTCGTAATAAATATTCTATAACAGCACGAAAAAATTCTTATTCTGATAAATATTATATTTTAAATCTATTTTAATTATATTTTTTATTTTTTTCATTACTATTATATATTTTTCATAGTTCTGCATATTATAATAAAATATTTATACATATAGGGCATTAATAAACATGGTAAGTGAAACAATTGAGAAAAACAAACCATATTACATAAAATCACTATCGTTGGAGGATAAATTTTCGAGGCTGGACGCATGGTATAAAGTTGATTTTTTGATAAATAATGACATTTTAACCAAAGAATATGTAGTTGAGAACAAGGGGCAGTTCCTTGGCCTATTAACAACAACCGATGAAATGGTAAAGGTTCATGCATGGGTTCTTGCCAGGCGATTTGCTGATGCCGGCTATATTACAAAGGAAGATATAGATAAGAGAAAATCATATCTCATACCCTATGTAGAGAGCGGTGATCTCACTGCATGGTGGAATGCACTGGATTTAATAAAGGGAGGATATATAGAAAGTTCATACATTGCCCCGTATAAGAATATATTTATAGAGAGTTTAAAAAGTGAAAACCCGGGCATAGTCAGTGACGCGTGGCATATGGTGCCTATGCTGACAAGCACAAATATTTTGGAGGAGAGCGACTATGAAAACAGTAAAAAATATCTCTTCAATGTTCTTAAATCATCAAATCAGTATATAAGGCTCAATGCATGGGAAACCATAATAGACCTTGGAGAAAAAGGCATACTTCATAAGGAAGATATACTTCCATTCAGGGACCATGCCAAAGAGCTAATAGAAGGAGAGGACATTATAAAGTTAACATCATTATTTGATACAAACAGAGATGATTTCATCAAGAGATTGAAAAATCTTGATTTAATTCAATAATCAAAATTTTATATAAAATCTGCAACGTTGATGGCTGATGCGAATATTCCGAGATACAGCGGAACTGTGTTTTCTCCTTTCTCTATTATATAGTCTTCATTGTTCATATTAATAGAAAATTTATTGATTTTTAGATTAATTTTCACCTCCCTGTTTTTGAACACATCCGGTATTGCTTCATTCAGTGGATTAAACGATTTAAGCTCATTTACAGGAATGGGCTTGACCATGAGCCCGGTTTTTCCATGCAAACTGTAAGGAAATCTTATAAGTCTGTGGATATCCGTAGTTACAGGTTCATCTATTTCAGCCAGTGCGCTTTTTTTGAAACTCTGAAGTAAATGTTCTAACATGATTCTGTCATAATCAATGGATGCATTTTCATTGCTATTATTCCTTTTAATTAATAATTTAAATTTGTTTCCGTTTTCCCTTTTCAAAAAATCGATAATCTTTTCTCCGTTGTAGAATTTTTCAAGATAATTCATATAATTCCACCAGGATTTTCCAAAGACATTTCTAATATAACTTTCGTCGATATTATTATAAAATTCTGAAATATAATGGTTAAATTTTCCCAGTATTCCATATTTAAAATAACTGTCATCCAGTAATTTTAAATCCTCCATATTCAAGCCTTCAATTCTGATATAATCACCTATGTCTCTTCTTGAATCAGAATCCATTGTGTAAATTTTATCGCTTTCCACATGAACATGATATCCTCTTCCACCCGAGAAATAAAGCCTTATGTTATTTTCATGAAATCCAAAGTCATTCATCAACATATCCAATAATCTCATGGTATGTTTTTTGACCTCGGCAAGGATCTGCATATAAGTCATCTTGTCTGCCCCCTCTATATGATCAGCATCAAGGTCGAATATGAGCTCGGCGCCTAACCATTCTTTCTCCGCCATTTTATGCTGGTCTGGAAACCTGTAGTATGCAGAAGAATAATAAAGATGCCTGGGTACGTACTGCCTGGCAAATTTGTCCATAGCTCCCTGCCCTGAAAACTTTTTATGCCTGATCATGGTGCCGTTAAACGGTATGAATCCAATCTCACGCTGGAATAGCATATCTGGGATTCCCAGTTTATTTTTCGAATAGTACTGTTGAAAATACTGTTTCAAACTATCATCAGGCACGTTGTATTATCTAACCGGACAATATAATTATTTCCCTGTCTTTTTTTGATAGGGCATGTCAATCACGTGACTTGTCATGCCATAATGAATAAATTTATAATATCTAACACTATCGTATTTCAATGATAGGCGTTGCTATTAATGGTTACGGCACAATAGGCAGAAGGGTTGCATACGGTGTTTCCGTACAGGATGATATGTATATAACCGGAATAGTAAAAAATAGCCCGGATTATGTTACAAAGCAGGCATCAAAATATTATAATATATATGCACCTGACATGGAAAAGAGAAAAGAATTCGAGGAAAGTGGTATTAAAGTCAAGGGCACACTTGATGATCTTCTATCAGAATCGGATATTGTTGTTGATGGAACACCGGAGGGTAATGGTGAAAAAAATTTAAAGCTTTATAAGCAGTATGGAATCAAGGCAGTTCTTGAAGGCGGTGAGAGAAGCGAAGCAGTTGAATCCAGTTTCAATGCCTACTCAAATTTTCCGGAATCAATGGGAAAAAACTATGTTAGGGTTGTATCATGCAATACAACTGCACTTGCAAGAACCCTATCACCATTAAATGATAACTTCGGAATCGATAATGTGACTGCAACAGTACTGAGAAGGGCAACAGATCCCAATGACAGTAAAAAAGGACCTATCAATGCCATAGAGCCATCAATGTCATATCCATCACATCACGCAATAGACCTTAAAACCGTGATGGCCGGAATCAATATAGAAACGACTGCAGTCAAGGTTCCTACCACATTGATGCATGTCCATGTAATAAATCTTGAACTTTCCTCAGAGCCCAAAATGCCTGATATTTTGAATGCGCTTGGAAAGAAACGGAGGATAATAGTGCTGAACAGCGGAGAAAAAATAAACTCAACAGCACAGGTTATGGACTATGCAAGAGAGCTTTCGAGGAACAGATCAGATCTGTATGAAATTGCAGTATGGAAAGAAAGCATAAATATTTATAAGAACAGACTACATTACATCCAGGCAGTTCACCAGGAAAGTGATGTTATACCTGAAAATATAGATGCTATACGTGCAATGTTCGGCGTGGATCAGAAATCATCGGTGAATAAAACGGATGCCTCACTGGATATAAAAGGAGTTGAATAATAAAATGGTTAAAGAAAAAAAGATTGATGATATAGAAGAACCTGAGAAGAAGAATCTGACAATCGAAGATTTACCCGGCGTGGGAGAAGCCACCGCTGATAAGCTCAGGGAAAATGGATATGACGATATTATGCAGATTGCAGTGGCATCTCCAAAAGATCTGGCAGATATGAGCGGGATTGCCGAGGGCGCCGCAGTCAAAATTATTGCCGCAGCAAGGAAATACGCAGACGTTGGCAATTTCGAAACCGGCGAGGAAATTTTGCAGAGGAGAAAGGAGGTTTTAAAATTATCAACAGGTGCTCAGGGTCTGGATACCCTTATAGGCGGCGGACTTGAAACACAGTCCATTACAGAATTTTTCGGTGAATTCGGATCAGGAAAAACACAGATAATGCTTCAGTTAGCAGTCAATGCAACAATACCGAGGGAACAGGGTGGATTAGATTCTGATGTACTCATAATAGATACAGAAAATACATTCAGGCCCGAGAGAGTTATCCAGATGGCAAGGGCAAGGAACCTTGATCCAGAGGAAACACTGAAAAGAATACATGTGGCCAGAGCATACAATGCACATCACCAGATACTTCTTGCTGAGAAGGCAGCAGAAATTGCCAAGGAATTTCCCATAAAGTTGCTCATAGTGGACTCACTCACATCACATTTCCGTTCTGAATACGTGGGAAGGGGATCACTTGCGGAGAGGCAGCAGCTATTGAACAAACATATGCATGATCTATTGAAATTCGGAACAATATACAATGCAGTGATAGCAGTAACAAACCAGGTATCTGCAAATCCTGCTGTATTTTTCGGAGATCCCATGACGCCAATCGGTGGTAACATTGTAGGCCATACTGCAACGTTCAGGATATACCTTAGAAAGGCAAAGGCCGGAAAACGGATTGCAAGGCTTATCGATTCTCCCTATTTACCGGAAGGCGAAGCCGTTATAACCCTTACAGAAGATGGTGTTATTGACGGTACCTAAAATAATTTTGTAACCTGAACATTTCCCATTGGCTCTTCCTGGTAAAGCTCTACCTTTCCAGATTTCTGGAGGAAGAGTAAATATAAAATAAAATTGGTCCGTTCTGATTTTGTGTTACCCCAGTAATCTTCCACAAAGAATGGATTCATATATTTTGAGATTTTTTTCAGTGTGTCCTCGATACCCTGCTCTATGGTATCTGTGTTGGATTTTGATATGATATCTTCATCCATATCAGCATCGTAATAATCTACTTCATCTTTATCAACATTTTTCTCCCTGGTTTTATATACCCTTTTCATGGCAATCAGGAATTCGGTCAATGTAACCCTTGATGCTTCTTTGTGGAATACGGGTACATTCAGGTCTGGCATAGATCCCATGGTTGAATCATCATAGTCATAATCTGTAACAGTATCATTTAATTCTTCATAGTTTTCTTCTATGGGTTCATCTATTGCCCCCGACATCATTTTTATGCTTTTCTCGTAGAGGACATGCCATGCGCTGGATATTAATATTCCAGCAACCTCAAAATTTTCATTTCTTTCCCTGAAAAACATATCCTTGAATTCGGATATATTTACACTCCATGGATCGAGTTTTCCGGTCAATACCATACGGAATATCTTGGACACGGTCTCTGAGAAAACATCAGGATAATTGATATTCTCCTCGACCTGATTGAGTATCTCACTGTAGTACTGGATATCCTCTCCCATATCCTGACTAATCATAGCCTTAAGTATCTCTTCCCTCTCCAAGATCCTCACCAACCTTCTTCTGAATTATTTTTGTGTTCCCGCGCTTGTCAGTAGTTACTCCTATTAAATTATCTGCAAATTTTGATACAGCCCCTTTTAGTGATACCATTACAACCTGGGAGCTTCTGGAATTTTCCCGGAACAGTTCCCCCACATGCTCTGCATTGTGACCATCAAGAAACATATCAACCTCATCTAAATAGTATATCGGCGAGGGGTTTTTAATCTGGAATGATAGAATAAGTGCCAGTACAGCTACACTTTTCTCTCCACCGCTCAGTGCATCTATTTTTATCATCTGCTTGCCACTGGGTTTGACCTTTATGTAAACTTCTGCATTCAAAGGGTCTTCCCTGCTCGTAATCTCCAGATTTGCCTCTCCACCCTCCGATAGCCTTGTATATAATTTTTTGAACTGATCATTTATTGTATCTAGCAACTCCAGGAATTTTTTCTTTTCATCCTCTATGATCTGGTTCTGAAGTTCTATAAGGTCATTTTTCTCATTCAATAATGTTTTGTATTTTGATTCAGTAT
>JAKAAK010000037.1 GCA_021797025.1 Thermoplasmata archaeon | reverse complement strand
TATAAATTTATCTCTCCATTCATAGCAGATCACTGATACTCTATGCTTCCTGCATAGCTCTACTATATTATTTGATGTAAATGATTCCATTATATCACCTCATTATATTCCAATTTATATTTATCAATTTCTATATATTCCACTCGATAACTGTCCAAATAATAAAAGGTACACACCACAAATGGTTCAATACCAAGACATTTCATTATCATTTAAGGGTATAGATCAATTGGATTACCTTAGTAAGGCGAGGGCTCCCAGATTTATTTATTGTTTTTGGTGAATGAATATATGGTATTGTTTAACTTACTTATACCAAAACTATTAAACGGAAATAACAATGATTTTTCAACTTTATGTAATTCATTAAATTCTGATATTGCTAAAAATTCACCTTTATATGGACTACCAAGATATTCATATAGATCATCGAAATGAAATATTGTTCCATTTTGCAAAATTGGATATATCCAATTTAATACTATTCTTGTAGATTCATAGTAATCAACATCAATATTAATTATAGATGGGGGAGAATTCCGCAGTTGTTCAATTAACTCTGATGTAAGGGTTATTTCGTAATAGCCTTTAACAAAGGTTACTGTAGGTTGGTTATTTCCACATACTCTTCGTATCATCTTCTTTATATGATTTGTACTACCAGAAAACATCCCTTTACTCCAAGCTGGATTCTCATTCATTTGACCCTTATATTCTGGTAAACCTTCAAAGGAATCGAAAAGAAAAATATTATATTTTGATATATCAACTTTATGGCTAGAGCAATAAGATTTTAAACCTTTCAGGTAATTAAATAATGAGATACCTTCTCCTGTTCCAAATTCATAATAATTTTTGCCATAAAATCCCCACTTGTTGTACTGTTCAGAACCTAAAAGATCATTAGCGAAAAAAGAAAAGCCGTAGTAAGGATTATATTGAAGCACCCTGCTAACTAAGTGTACCTTCACTTTTGTATATATGTATCTCCAAGAATTCTTCATTATATTTTCACCATTTTTATGTATACTTGAATTGATTCGCTTCGCTTAATTTGGGTAATTTTTCAGTGTATTATTATAGTTCCTCCATCACTGCCCAGGCCATTCTATATCCATATGTAACTATTTCCTATGATATTTTAAGCATCCTGTTATTCTTATTAAATATTCCGGATATCCTTTTCTTTGCTGTACTTTTCCTGTTATAGTATATGTAAGATCTCTGTATTTTAGTAATTTTAGATATCCTTATTATAGACAGCCAATTTCTAAGGTTATCTACTGTTTCTATTATCTCTTCCCTCTGTAATTTTTGTAATTCAGCTATAACTAAATCCTGGTCACCTACCAGACTTTTTAATTTCTCATCTCTTTCTTGTATTCATTGTCTCTTAGTCTACTAAATTCATAGAAACTCCTTCCCCCTAATTCTATAAATTTATCTCTCCATTCATAGAAGTTTTATACTGATACTCTATGCTTCCTGCATAGCTCTGCTATATTATTGGCTGTAAACGATTCAATTACTATTGCTGCCTTTTCATCTGATGTAAATTTTTGCATTATATCACCTCATTATATTCCAATTTATATTTATCAATTTCTATATATTCTATTTGATAACTGTTCAAATAATAAAGGGTACGCACCACCGATGATTCTTGACATAATATCGTATTCTTTTTATGGATAATAAACACTATTTATTTCTTACTCCTAAATATAGAAATGTATTTACCCACTTTCGGTATATTTTATAGTTATTATTGTTTTACGGGGATTATATTATGCGATAAAAAACCTACTTCAGACGGGCTTAATGCAGTGTTCCAAACGGAGGCAAAAGATATATCTGTGCTTGTGTTGCTGGTAATACTATCCAACAATAGATAAGAAGAAGGAGGGTATAAAGGATAATGAAGCACAAATTCACCGATTATTGTGCCGTTTAAATAGAGCCACATAATCCCGTTATCAAACGTCATAGCGAGTGTATAGTTAACATCTGCGGAAATCATTTGGTACCCGTAAAGCCTCTGCCAAGTGTAAGGTTGGGAATAACAGCCGAAGTTTGTATATATAGCTCCGATTGGAACGAAAGAAGTATTTGAAGCGCCATGGAAGAAAATGTTGGCAGGCCAGACAGCCAAGGAGAAGGTCGGGGTCACTGATTTGATCAGATTGTATCCTGCCTGTGATTGTGGGAGTCCATTTCTAAATGAAAATTTCACCATTACAGTTATCTGATCGCTTAAGTTTCGAAGTGCTGGAACATTAAAACTCTCATAATGAGAGACATTTGACTTTTCGAAAATGAGTGCTCGGTTTATTTGCAGTTTCTGTGAAGTGTTCAGGGAATCGGAAATTTGAATTATTTCTATTGCAGGACGCCCGTCTGCCCTGTATATAGTATGTAGTACCGAATAATTGAAACCGTTCTCTGAAAGCAAATTTGTATAACTTACATTCTGGCTCAATACAATTTCCTTACTTCTGGGCACGGGTGGAAGGGAGCCAGAATAAATGGGGTGGACACTATTTATTTTGCCACCGGAGTATGTATACAGCCAGTAGAGTGGGAAGTTCTGATGATAGAACCAGAAGTGGAAATTCGCTGCATTAGTCATGTTGTAGTTTCCTTCCATGCCCGGGGTATAATATATTGTTTCGTTGTAAATATTATTATTCATAAGATAATTGGAAACATGATCCCAGCCATAGAACATATAATTCGTGCTTTTATTATTATCCTGATAGTATGCTGGCGATGTTACAAAAAGGTTTCCAGAAAAGCTGGCAACATTTACCCCAGCAAAAACAACGACCGCTGCAATCAGGAGAGCACTGATAGCTTTCTTTCTATGAAATTGTTTTAACATCTTTTCAACGGTAAACTCACTGTGCACTGAAGTTGCTATATCAAAATGCCCACGCAGATTTTTATATGACCATCTTATGAAAACAAAGAAGGAGAATGAGCAGAGAATAGAGTAAAATGGAAGGGAAAATATCCCCTCCGAAGGCTCAAAATTATAGTAAGGATTGGTTATATTGAACACAGGCTGAAGGAGGCCAAAAAGCATGAGTGCAATTAACAGGTAATAGACATGCATCTTTTCCCTGTTTTTCTTGAGGACCAATGGAAAAATGAACACAGTTGCATAGAAAAATGGAATCAAAACTACAGGCATTGACGGCACAAAAACAGGGGAACCGTAGTTTAATCCTCGTGGGGTGAACTCACTTAACCAGAACATCTTCCATGGAGCGAGTGCGTAAGCTAACCTTAGGAAAAATGTTGCAAGTGAATTTGGAAATGGTCTGGAAACCAATAAAAGCCTAGATGGTATCCCAGCTGTCAGTTCTGTGATTCCAAACTTTGCAAACACAATAGGCGCATATAAGAGCCCGAACCATATTGCAAATATTGCTACAAAAAGAGCAATGCAGAACGCAATTAGATCAGTTTCAACAAAATGCTTCCTGTGAACATTGATAATGAAGAAAAATAAGAGAGTGAAAATCACAGTGGCGATGAGCGGAATAAATGCCCATGTACGCAATGTTGAAAAGAATAGAATAGGAACGGCAAATGAAAGCGATGCAAGAAGGTATTTGACGCTATGTTTCCGTATAAACAGGATCCAGAAGTAGAGGAAGAATAGAAACAGGAAGAGGGGAAATATCTCAATCCCATAACCAACCCTGCTTGTTACAACTGCCGAGGGAGATATAACCCATAAAAAAGAGGATAATAGTCCAATCCGTTTTTCCTTGAATATTTCTACTGATATTAAATATATAGGGAACACCATTAAGGAGCCATAGATTGCAACGGGAAACCTAGCGGAAAATACACCGTGGTGAAAGAGAATTATGCTCGGTATATACCCGTTGATACTGTAAAATATGAAATCTGTAAGATTGTAGCTTGGAATCGTCAGATATTCTATGTGGTGAAGCTGCGCATAAGCTGAGAGAAGGAAATCTAGCTCGTCGTTGTAAAGGCCCGGAAGATTACTGCTTAAATTAATAACTCTTAATGCAAATCCCGTAACGAAAATACCAAAAAGCAGCATATAACGGTACTTTTTTCTTAATTGATTGTTACTAATTATGATCATCCTCCGATATATATCAACTTGTATGTACACATCCAAAAGAATGAGTATACGTTATGAACAGAAACTTCTGTTCGGATTAGGTGACCATCGCTTGATATTTCTAAAGTACGACAGTTCAGGTATCCAGTTGGAAGGGGAAGGACAACGATGCCATCAAATTTGAAAATTCTTGAAAAATAGAGAATCATTTGCTCCGGGGAAGGCACATGTTCAAGTATATTATCAATAACTACTGCATCATAACTACATTCAGATTTATCTTGAAACTTATTCAATTGTTGGGGTGGAACAAGTCTTACAGTTGGGAGCGGTGTGGAAACCAAAATTTTAGCGACTGTATCAAACTGCTCACGGGCTATATCCATAGCAAAAACACTGACATAAAGTGACGACAGGATTGAAAGTAGTATTCCAAATCCGGCGTCGAAATCAAGTACCCTGCTTCTACTTGTTGCGAAAGTTAAACCAATTCTAATTATGGATGTATTTTTGTTCATAAGATGACCTTCTAGATGATTTTGGGGGGAACCTCCTTGGCATTATTCAGGCAGTTAACCTTGAGCAGTGCAACTCTATCTACTTTTCTTTCAGTCATATTGTCCTCCCATTCTTTTTCGTGTTTGGCGGATTTGTTCTCTCCATTGAAGAATGTCACATCACCTTTCTTGCCATATCAGTATAATTGTATATCATCTCTTCCCCCGTAAATACTTTTATTATCCTTTATTTTAAATCACTACATTCATATATCGCTTCAGGGACTTAGCCTAAATCTTGGCAGTCAACTGATCACTATAGATCTTTTCTACGATATCCGCGAGGTTGTCCCACATGAAGTTCTTTTTTGCTATATCAATTCCATTTCCTCCCAATTCCTTTATTAGCATATCATTATTTATCAGGTGCATTGCTTTCTTTGTTGCATCTTCAACATTACCGTATTCATAGACCAATGAATTGATGTTATTAAATACTATTCCAGTGTACTCTTTCACATTAGCTGCGAGAATTGGTATTCCCTGCGCCATAGCTTCCACCGTTGTTATTCCAAACGTTTCATGGTTGGCCAGTAAATAGAATACGGCATGTTGAAGCAAGTAGCGCTTTTCATCTTCAGTTGTCTCTCCTGTAAATATTAATCGATCGGAAACACCAAGTTTATCTGCCATGTCTTTCAGTTCTTTTAAATAGTCATTATCCTGGAAAATGCACACTATAACGTATCGCATATCAGTAAGATTTGAAAGCATTTTAATACCGAATTCCAACTCTTTAAATCTGTCTATTCGCGCTACCCTAATGAAATACCTGAATCTTGATATTTCCAGAACAGTTTTTTTAACTTTGTTTAAATCTGGAGGGGAAAATACACCATCGTCGACACCAGCAGGCCATACTGTGATCTTATTACTGTCAATTCCATATGTCTCCATAAGTATATTTTTTTCATATTCCGTACGAGCAAGGATTTCCCTTGAAAAGTTTAATGCATATTTCCCAGCCAACTTAACCCTCTTCTTGTGCGAGGAATAAATTTCCTCCCCAACTGGTGATGTAATTAACTTCTCTCTGCGCCTGAGAAATGATTGTATCATAAAGTTGTCACCAAATGTGAATAGGTGAATGACCTCGCGATTCTTTATCCTTGGAAAGAATATGAAAAATGGAAAAAGTCTGTATCTGATCACCTTTACTCCATTTATCACTTCCCTTTTCCTAATTTTACCGCCATAGTTTGGGTTATACGTGCTTGTATGAACTGTAACATCATGCCCTTTTCTAACCATCCTTTCTGCTATACTTTTAACAGCTATTTCCGTACCACCGATAACTGGAACGTAGCCAATGCATATGTAATCTATTTTCAATAAAATTACCTCCTTTTACCATTACTATTTAATTTGCTGTATCTTCTTCTTTCCCTGCTACCTCTTATGTTGATAACAAATTTTGGAAAGAGCTCATAGATAAATGATGCCATCCAAAGGCGAAGATAAAAACGTGACGGCTCGGTTAAACCCAAAACCAGAAGTTGCACTCGCTCTTTATAAGTAGGTTTTAAATTTTTACAACCTGCAATATAGCATCCAACTTTTGAATCGAGGACGTAGCCAAGAAAAGTTCTCTGAACACGCCTTGATTCTATTCCATCATAGGCTCTCTTCCTGCTATTGTAAAATCTGAGTGATACTTTCATTGCTTTTGATGCATCTTTCTCATGGCTCACAGCATTTGTCTCGGAATCGTGTACCCTGTATTTTGTGGTTTGGTTTTTATCAAAGTAGAATGGTAATTTAAACTGTATAAGGAGAAAGAAGATAATACTGTCCGAAGATGTTGAAATTTGTGATAGAATGTCGATGTATCTCAAAAGTGCTTCCCTATTTACCGTAATGCTAGACATATTAAAATCACCCCTTTGCCTTAATATTTTACGATATTTCCGTATAGGGTACCATATAAAAGAACGAGTTATTTGTTTATTATAGGGATCTGGAATTTGCAATAATGTAGACGAGGAAACGCTAATTAGAGATACATTGTTGTGATAATATACGCAATCCGGGTATCTGTCGAATACAGAAACTATTTTTTCCAATTTATCCCTCTCAAAGGCATCATCATCTTCAAGGAAGGCGACTAGTTGTCCACTAGATGCCTTTAGTCCTTTTACGAGACTTTCGCCCATTGTTCCATCGCAGTAAATCTCCTTTATTCCATTCGCAATCATAAATGACGAAAGTTGCTCATCATGAAATCCGACTGAACATATTACCTCATACTTATCTCTAGGATAACTCTGATTTATCGCTGATTCCATTGCCTCTTGAATAAATTCCTTGCGTTTGTATGCCAATATGAGTATTGTTATTATTTTTCCATGTTCCATATCGTCAACTCCTCATACTATCAGCCTCTTGGTGCTTTCTATGGTGTCCCATGTATCAGATATATATATATCCGCCGTCTTCATGACAACCAACCTGACCAGCATTATATATGGAACAAATAATGAAGCGAAAGGGTCGGACAAAATTCCCATGAATATAACTTTCATGGGGGGCGGGCTGTATATCATATCCACGACATTTGTGCGATTTCCATGACCGTCCTCAATCTGGCACACATCAGGATATTTCATCATAGAAGCTTTCGCCCTTGAATACACCCTCTTAGTGCTATGCACGTAATCTTTCAAAGTGAAGGGTTGTGAATAATAACTAACAGACCTTACAACAACCGTTGATTTCAGATTATTTTGCAAAACCTTTCCAAGAACGAAAATTTCCTCGTTTGAACCTCCGGTGGGAATATCGTGAATGCATTGCACCGCTTTTCTGTCATATGCCCCATTATGACCTACAAGAGGATATTTAAATTCTCCAGTTTCACGTAAGTAGGTAGCGGGGAAAGACATAACATTGAGAATCCTCTGAAACAGATTTTTTGCTTTAAGTGGCTTATTAAGGCATGTGGCAATGTTATAACCTAAATCAATGGCATCGACAAGGCCGGAAACAGTGTTTTCGGATAGCGTGTGATCCGCGTCAAAATGTAGAAGTATATCGCAGTCAGAATTCAGGAAAGAATCGTAGAGAACATTATATCCGTGAACCTTCCCTCTCCGCTTTCCGACCTCAAGTATATTCCGTACATTATCTATCTCCATAATTCTATTAACAATATCCACACTTTCTTTCTCATTGCTTTCATCGATAAGAACAATTTCACATAACAGACCTATGCACTGAGTCCTGATCTGATTATACATGTTCTCAAGATTTTTTCCTTCATTGTATGAGAATATACCAACCATAATCTTCTTCTCTTCATTCATATTTACCACATGAATTTGCTAATCTTTCTTTATCAGACCTGTATCCATTCATTTTATCATGAATCAAGTCATTTATTAAATGTTCTGTTTTGTAGCCTACAACCTTCTTCGAGTATTTTTTGGAATATTTAAAGGCATTCTCACTTAGTTCCTGATAGTGATCAATGATATCATTAAGGGATAAAAGGAATGATTCGCTGTCATGATATAGTTTTCCACCACTAGATTTTATAATGTGGTTTGCCGCAGCTGCGCTTGACACTTCACCCGTTACAATCTTCGAGTCAAATGCCAGCGCAGGCATTCCTGATGCAAAGCCCTCAACGATCTGCCTGTAAAAACCTTCGTAGGTTGTAGCTGTTACGTAAACATCATTTTCAATATATTCTTTGCGGAGCTCCTCATCGGACAGAGATGGTTTAAATGTGACGTTTTTCGATATTCCTAAGTCTACACAGAGCTTTTCTAGGTCTACAATATTACTTTGTAAAAGTCCTACCATAGAGAGATGAATGTATGGCAGTTGTTTAACGGCCTCGCTAAAATAACTCAGGAGAATGTGATGTCTTTTCCTGCCGTTGTAACCATCCCAATTTCCCACAGTCAGCAATTTTATAGTTCCTGATTTGTCAATTCCTTCTCTTTTTGAGGCATTAAAATAGGTGTCTGATATTTGGTCCTCTATAACTCGAATTCCTATTCCATATTTCTTTCGGTAGAATAATCCCAATTCATCTGTTATGGTAACAACAACATCTGGTTTTTTGATGACATAGCCTGTGATCATGTTGGTGGCTATAATGTGTATCTTCTTGCTTATTCCTGAAAAAATATGCCAGCTATCTATCTGATGAACAACAAGTATGGTTGGCCTTCCTGATCGGACCGCCGGATAAACAAAGGGATAGCTTCCTTTAACGTAGATCAGATCATATTCCTTCAACATTTTTGTCATCCCACGACTCAATAGTATGACGCTATATAGCTGATCAATTTTTTTTATACATACTCTTTCGTTCTGCAAACCTTCTGGAAGTGGATAAGATATCTTAGGGGTAAGAACTGTTATTTGCCTGTCTTTTACTGTTATTAAGTCTTTTATAATCTCACTTATATCATAAGTTTGTCCAGTATTTGGATGAATTTCCTGAATCAGAAAGGCAATCTTCATAGAGACACAATTAAGTTTACATATAAATATTTATTGTGACATAACCTATATTAATTTACGTATAGTCTTTATTGAAACGTCTGGAGAAAATTATACCTTTAATTTTCCATAAATAAAACCCATTCTAATGTTGGGGTTTACCACAACCTTATTATAAGTCGTTTTGGGTTCTGTACGTGTTACAGTAAATCCTGTTTCATCTAGTTTTCTACTTGGTTTATAATAAGTATAGTGATTGATCTCTTCCCTCTGTAATTTTTTTTTAATTCGTCTATAACTAAAGCCTGGTCACCTATTAGCCTCTTCAGTTTTTCATTCTCTTTCCGGTATTCATTATCTCCAGATCTACCTGATTCATAGAATCCCTTTTTTCCTGATTCTATGAATTTGTCCCTCCATTTATAGAAGCTGGCTATAGATACTCCATGTCTCCTGCATAGCTCTGCTATATTATTTAATGTAAACGATTCCATTACTATTGCTACCTTTTCATCTGCTGTAAATTTCTCCATTATATCACCTCATAATATTCCAATTCATATTTATCAATTTCTATATATTCCACTTGATAACTGTCCAAATAATAAAGGGTACGGACCAGTGATATTCTATTTTTATTCTTGAAAGGGAAGTAATCAGGAAATTGTAATTTGTTCCATTTGAAGAAGCAATAACTACGATAAAATCGTACATATATTTCTATAACAGTAAGAGACGGCATTCTGCAATAGAGTATATTACTCCAGAGGAGATAAACATAAAATGTATGGAAATGAAACAAAAAGATAAAATCTAATAAGAGTATATTGTTTATGATTAGGGAGGTCTAACCATAATGCATATATCAGAAGTACTAAAAAATTATAGGGCGGCATATAAAAATTATATAAGCGTGATGTGGAGTGTTTACCGACAAATAAAAAATGAAGGAAATGAAAAAGAAATCAGAGTTATTTTTAGAAATGGAGACATCTATAAATTAAACCTTTCCTTAATATCTATGTATGCATCTTTTATTTCCAATAAAAATATTAATATTGATACACACAGGTTGGATAGTAATAATCTTAAATTCACTTATAAAGGTATAAATATAACTTTACCGATTAATGAGGGTGATTTACTTGCCGTGTTTGGAAATGAGGAGTATAAATTTTTAAATGTAGATAATGAAATTGTCATTGATATAGGAGCGAATATAGGTGACTCACCTATATATTTTGCCTTAAATAATGCTAAAAAAGTTATTGCTTTGGAACCATATTCGTATTCATATAACCTAGCCTTAGAAAACATTAAAGCAAATAAGTTCGATGACAAAATAACATTATTGAATTCAGGTTACGGAAAAGATGGAATAGCATATATAGATCCTGAATTTAAAAATACAACTAGTTCGAGCTTAAAAAGTGTAAAAAATGGAAAAGAAATTAAAGTATCATCTTTAAAAACATTGTTGAACAATTATAATATTAAAAATGCTGTATTGAAAATGGATTGCGAAGGTTGTGAATATAGTATATTATATGAAGATAACAATACATTGAGGCAATTTAAAAGAATACAAATGGAATACCATTATG
Organism: Thermoplasmata archaeon; assembly: GCA_021797025.1. The sequence continues at coordinate 5,921 of JAKAAK010000037.1, read as the reverse complement.
GGTATGAAAAAATAAAAAATAGATTAGAAGAAGCGGGTTTTACTGTAAAATATAAAAAATCAAAGAAAAGTCCCACTAAAAATTCCGAAAATTACAATATGGAAACAGGTTATATTTTTGCTATATTGAGTTGAAGTTTAAATAGATATAGATATCTGCATAGTGAAATACGACAAACTTGCCTGTCTTCTCACAACTTAAAATTACATCTATCCACAGATTGTTTCTTGGTGCGGTATACTTGAATTTGAATATTTTAAATGATACGGCTAGATTAATAAAAATCCTTTATTGATAGTGTAAGTAATTGTCTGTAAATTATAAATGGCCTTGCATAATTTAGTATACTATATTAATTTACCTTTTTACACATAAATTTTCATAATTTCCATAGCTTACGCTATCGGTATTCAAAATCACGTACTTTCTTTAATTATTTTTTAATTTATATTATCCAGAGGATCTTCAAAATCCATATTATTCTTCAATACGGAGTATATGATATTCAATAATTTGTTGGAACACGCAATCATTAGTTTATTCCCTTTCATTCCATCATTCTTCTTCCTTGTGTAATATCTCCTCTAACAAACCTTATCATAATATTTTTGCAGTATATCTGTGTCATTTTTACTGGGTTGCTAGGTAAATTATTTTCGGGGAATGGTTAATTCGAATCTTTGTATATCTGTCCAAAATCTCTAATATAACGCACTCTTAAGATATTTAGATATTTTTATATTTTCCAATTAAAATTTTCCTAAATTAAGTGGAACAGATCACTAGTGCATAACCTGCACTGTGGCTTTTCAGTATAATATCATCTATATTACTCTCAAGCATCTTTGCAAAATTTTCAGCTATGCCAATACTGACCTCCTTCACTATTGTAACCACTCTATTAATCCTCCTATTCCACCTCAATACAATATACCTGTTCTTCCCAGATCGTTGAAGGTGTATTATACCATGAATAATATAGTGTACCCACTTGATAAATATTTGTATTTTAATCATCGTTAAAAATACCTAAAATATAGAATAAAAGCGAAATAACAGATATACATATTTAGTGTACCCACATAATAATATCGTTAAGATAGTGTAAAGTCAAGATAGTAATTGATAGTGTAATGAAAGATGTTAAATCTACCATTCTTTTAATGCACAGACATTAAATGGTCTACTGTAACCTATTTCTCAATTTCTATGTGCATTAACTGGTGGTAATCTTGTTCAATTGGATTTAAGCCCTACAAGAGTTTTACAAGATTGTTAATTATAACCATATCTAGAAAAAGAGAACTATATCCTGAACCCTTATGGAGAAGGTCAAACGATACGACAAGGTTCCATTAGGGTTTCAACAAAAACCCGTTAAGTTGCAGGTTATGATCGCACCAGCCATGCGCCTTTGAATATAGATAAGAAGCTAGTGATAATCTTTCGAGAAGATCACTATCCTTACTTAGTCTTACAATGATAGCTGCAGTTTCCTCCGCAGATTCTACAATAAACCCATTCTTTCCATTTTCCAGATATGAGGAGGCCCCCAGTTCTTTATTAACGATAACAGGACAGCCGAAACCCAGTGCTTCCAAGACTCCACCGGGCATACCATCTTCTCTGAACCCAAATCTAACAAGGGCAAGTGAACTGGAGAGTAAACCGTTCTTCTCCTTCTCTGAAATTTCAGGGTGTAATATAACTTTGCTGGACAACCCCATCTCATGTATACGTTGCCTGAATTCATTGAGGTATTCACTATTATGCCACTTTCCTGCAATTATCAATTTGATATTGTCCGGCAGTAATGATGCCACCTTTAGGTATATTTCAGGTCTCCTCCAGCGATCCCAGAACGAATATGTGATCACGTCATGCCTCTGATCAACTTGTGGTAGTTTTTCAGCAACGTCAATTCCAAGAGGAAGGAAAGCTATATTATTACTGCCTACTCTTTCCTTTATATATCTCTCAAGCTTAGGTGATACGCATAAGGTAATCGCAGATCTTGCTATTATCCACTTCAAAGCAACTTCGGAAATCTTGTTCTTTATAGATGTACTCATCGATTGGTTTTTTGAAATAGCCATGAAAGAATTATCATGCAGGTAAATGGAATACTTTCTTTTGGAAACGAATAAGAAAGGTAATGAAACAGCGGCAGGAAATATTTCATGGAACAAGATCATTTCAGATTCCTCCATTTTGAGTTTCTTGAAAACCATAACGGTTAAACGAATGAAATCCAAAACTTTTATGCCAGAAATATTTGTAATTTGGGTTTTCAAGATGTCGTCAAAAGGAATTGAAGATCGATTTCCTCCCAGCACATGCACATCTATATTTTTATAATATTCCTTATAGAAATCAGGCAAATCCTTATTCATTGTAATCACAGTAACATCATTTCCCCTCTTCTTCAGACCGTTATATTCCTTGGCGATGGCTTTTGTCATCCCCGCACTTCCAAGATGTCTTGAGAAAATAATCATTCTCATTTTATGCACCTTGACTCTATGACTAAAAACGCAACATAAATGAACGTATATACATTGGCGGTGTGAACTTCCTTAAAGTTATTGGAAATAAAGGTCTCAGCCTCATTAGCTCCTCTCCTTGAATGATAGACGTGTTCTCTTTCTGCATTCTGTTCTACCTTTCGTTTCGCAAAGAGGCGATAAAGGAAATATTTACAGGAAAGTAAAACAATCAGTTCCCCCCCCGACTTTAATACCTTCTTATGTTCCATAATAATATCTTTGTAGTTCAAATTATGTTCCAGCATATAGGTCGCCAGTATGGTATCAAACTTCACATTATCAAAGTGCGGCAACGTGCCCTCCTCACGATCTTTTTCAACTCGTACATTGGGATACTGCGTGAGTGTCACTAGATCTCTTGCTATAGTTACCTGCCCATCAAACGCACTACCTGAAATAACGTCCTTAACCGTGTTAGAAAATATGGGTATAAACGCACCGAAGCAAGACCAGAAATCAACGACAGTATGTCCTAATGGATTTTTCTGTAGATATTGAGTTGTAGCTCTGTATTTGGCAAGTACGACATATCTCTTAGCCGTATTTAGGTCGAATTGTGTTATGGCGAACAAGTCTATGTCCACACACTTACCATATTTGTCTTCCTTAAATTCCTTATAAATAAGCATAAATTTGTCAAAATTTTTCCCCCTTTGCATAGTATTCATTTGCCAATATAATACAATAAAGTTATTTAATTTATGCTGTCTACAGTTAAATACAAATGAAAGTAAAAGCACCTATCAACTTCACCTTCATTTTGGCTTATTTCAAAAGCTGTTTTATTGAACTGACTGCTTGATTAATTTTCTCCGAAATATAAATATAGACATTACTGTTGCCTTGATTTTTTACTTTCAGGCACATATTCAAATCTTTATGAAAATGATCTTGATCAGTAAGAATTATATTATCGAATCCAGATGATTGTTCTTCATATTCAGGGTGTCTGATACATAACACGGTGTTATAGAATGTAATAGAAGTCTCTAAAACTCCTGAATGGCCTCCAGGAGTATTGTATGGTATTACCACAAGATCGGAACGAAGAAACAGTTGCAAGATATCCTTTTCAGCTATGTATCCTATCCTTTCATCAATTGTATTGGAGTACTTTTTAACCAGTTCATTGTAATAGTCTACATAGGTAGGAAAATTGCTGTTAAAGCCTCCACTCAGAATCAGGTAAAATTCAATACCTTCTTTTCTTAACTCTGAAAGATTTTTCAGTGCAAATTCAAGGTTTTTCTGTGGACCCCAGTATCCATGCAGGAGAACTACTTTCTTTAAATTTTCACTCTTTTCGATTAACTTATTCTTCGAGAGGGCATTCATATAAATTGTAGGCACACCCTCGAAATATCTCATATCTATATATTTTATCATTGCTTTCTTGTCCTTTGACAGTATCTTGTCGACATAGATCTTAAGAGGCATATAGGTGGGTACGGACATAAACATACGCATTTCAACTTTGGAAAGTATAAACTTCTTAAACTTATCTATCCGCGAATTGTAACCTAATTTCTCAACATCGTTAGTGAAAGTAGAATTGTGGTATACAACCCTGATGTTTCTGTTGCCAAGTTTCGTTAGAATATAGGGTGCAAGCAGTCCCAACATGTTTAGCACTGATGACTTCCCAAATGACGTGGGCAGAATATTGAAAATAACTCTATCGTAATTTTTCCAATTGATTCCATACAAGTTAAGTGTTGACAATGGCTTACTAGGATCAAATGTTGGTTTAATTTTAACCTTATCCGGTATAAATGTTTTCTCGATGGTAATGTTGGGGTATGCACAGAAAACATCAATGCTTTCAACTTCCCTCAACTCAGATGTCAAGTACACCATAGCAGTTGTGATGCTAGCAACAGAATGCCCAAAATTATGGAAGTTCCCCACGTATGCAATATGCATTGACTTTGATTTTAAAACTCCTAATAAAATTTACCGTTCTCTCTATGTTAGACATTGTGTGTCTGGCTAGTTACTAGGTATATACAATAAACTTGTATATATTTATACCATATATAATCGAGGCAAAATATTTTACATAGTCAACGTTCAAGATACGTCAATGCAAAGAAATTTATTAATAGTTATAATAGAATAATAATGAAAGTCCCGGTTATTGGTAGTTCTGGATTTATCGGCAGGAATATCATCGAACTATTGAATAAGAAAGAATATTACACAGTATTATATAATATAGCAGATAAACATAACAATGCCATAGAAAATATAACTGGTAATATTATGGATTATAAAACGCTCGAAAACTCATTCAAAGATATTGACTATGTGTTTAATCTTGCAACAGTAATATCACCACAAGAATTTGAAAACATAGATGGCAAAGGATATAAAATCAATATTATGGGAACTTATATTATACCGAAAGCAGCATATAAAAATAATGTTAAAAAGTAATTCTGGCATCATCATCAGCAATATATGGAGACACAGATACACAGGTAACGGAAAGTATGATTACAGACAGCTCTCCCAATCTTTATTCAGTGACAAAATATACAAACGAATTAACAGCAAGGTCATTTTCACTGTTGAAAAAACTTGATTCGGTATATTTGAGATTTGAGATATTTCAACACATCTATGTCTGGAGAAAACAGAAAAGGAGTCTATTCAAGTATATTTTATAAATTTATCAACGATTTGATGGCCAATAAAGCACCGGTGATATCTGGCAATAGAGAAAGGCAAAGCATAGTAAGCTTATAATATAGGCACAGGAATATCAATAGATTTTAATGCAATACTTAAAATTATAAATGAAGCTATGCATTCCGATATTGAAGCAAGATATGTAAGAAATCCTTTTACAAGCTATCAGATGTTTACAATGGCAAATATAGGAAAAGCAAAGAAAGAATTGCAATTTGAACCTGAATATGATATCAAGACAGTTGTTAAAAAAATGTTTCAATAAACCTTAAATTTTGAACTATTTTGAATAACAATTCAGAAACATAGTCTTTAATTTCAGAATTCATTATTTGTATTGCTATTACTCTGATAAACATTGGGCATATTAAGGCTATATAATTAAATTTTGTATCTAATTCTAACTCCACTTTACTGGTATTCCAATAAATCATTAAAAGGTAGTTAAATAACTCTAAAAAACTATTTGTATATGTATCAGATTTATTTAACATTAATCCCATAGGATTCATATATAAAAGTATTAAATGACTATTATCAACAGCATTGAAAAATTTCTTTATATAGTATACTATATTAATTTTACTTTTTACATATAAATATTCATAACTTCTATAGCTTACGCTATTGATATTCAAAAATACGTATTTTCTTTAATTATTTTTTAATTTATATTATTCAGAG